>CAZJYH010000242.1:0-7327 GCA_964549365.1 uncultured Alphaproteobacteria bacterium | reverse complement strand
CCGGCACCGGCAAGTCGTACGGCGCCGAGCTCTCGGTCATCAAACACTTCGGCAACGGGTACTACACCACGATCACCGGCTCGTTGTTCGGCCAGAAGTATGTCGGCTCCGACGGCATCGAGCGGAACGGCGCGTATGACAATCGCTATATCGTGAATCTGCTGGCCGGTTATGAGTGGACGGTGAACCCGAGCTTCACGATCGAGTTCAGCGGAAAGTTCACCGTAGCCGGCGGCGCGCCCTACACGCCCGTCGATCTCGAGAAATCACGCCTGTACGGCAATACCACCGTGGACAATCTCCAACGCTACAGCCGACGCGATGCGGACTATCAGCGGCTCGACGTTCGCGCCGACTTCCGGAACAACTTCGGCACGTGGGCGCTGATCGGATACTTCTCCGTGGAAAACCTGCTCGGCCGCAAGAACATTCAGGATCGCGTCTACAACCGTCGATTCGACCGCATCGATGAGGTATATCAACTCGGCGTGTTTCCGATCGGCGGCATGCGCGTGGAATTCTGACAGGCATCCGGTCGGTTCACGGGATGCATGATTTACCGAAATGTGGGAGTAGAGCGGCAACGGGGAGATCCCGTTGCCGCTGTTGCATTCTGTCGCAATGCAGGCCGTAACTATCGGCGTGCTCAACCGATACGCACGGCTCATCCAGAATCACGCGGAACGTCGGATGACGAATATCGCCCCGCGATGCGCTCGATCGATCGCCTCGCGGAGCCATATTCATTTCTCATCGCGCACAATCCGCACTCATCCTCTCTTTCGTATCAGAGAGCGTCCGCTCTCGTGATTCATCCATGAGGTATACATGCGCAAATTCCTGAAATGGTTGGGCATCGGCTTCGGGTGCCTGATCGGTATGTTGTTGATCGCCTATACGGTGATCCACATCGGCAGCTCGACGAGGCTGTCGAAGACCTATGACATCAGAGTGAAGCCGATGACCCTCTACAGCGATTCGAACACGATCGCGCAGGGTCGCCAGATCGGTATCGCCGTCACCAAGTGCGTCGATTGTCACGGCGACAATCTCGGCGGCAAGGTGTTCATCGATGCCCCGATCGGACATCTATCGGCGCCGAACATCACCACGGGCGCCGGAAGCGTGGTCCGCTCGTTCAAGGACGAGGATTGGATCAAGGTGATCCGCCACGGCGTGGCGCCGGATGGGCGACCGCTGTGGGTGATGCCGGCCGAGGAATACCAGAATCTCAGCTTCGAGGAGATCAACGCCATCGTCGCATGGGTGAAGAGTGTGCCGCCGGTGAACAACACGTCGCTCGCGGAGAACACGCTGACGCCGCTTGGCCGCGTACTCTTCACGTTCGGGCAGCTCCCCATGCTGTCGGCCGAAACCATCGACCATGACGCACCGCTTCCCCCGGCGCCGGTCCCCGGCCCGACGGTTGAATATGGTCGCCACATGGCGCTCACGGGCGGATGCACGGGCTGCCACGGCGCCACCTACAGCGGCGGGCCGATCCCGGGCACGCCGCCGGAATGGCCGCCGGCGCGCAACATCACGTTCGACAAGACCACGGGCATCGGCACGTGGAGCGAGGCGGACTTCTTCAAGGCGCTGCGCGAGGGGAAGCGCCCGAACGGCGACACGATCAACTCGGTGATGCCGTGGCGCTATACCGCGCTGTTGAAGGATGACGACATTCGCGCGCTGTATCTCTATCTGAAGAGCCAACCGCCGAAGGCGATGGGGAACAGATAGCGGATCCGGAGGGTCGGTCCGGTTCCATTGATACGCAGGGCGCCGGCCGTGGAGCGATCCGCGGCCGGCGCTTCCTTTGTGGGGGGCTGATTTTTCACTACGTTCGCGCCGCATGGTGCGCTAACGATCCCGCGCCGTTCGGCGTTCGAAGGGTGCGGAAATCCGGCCGTGCGCGCGAGGCGTCCCGGAGCCGGGACAGCGACAGCCCTGCTCGCCGCCGACGGCAACGCGGCGAAGAGCGATGCTCCCGTTTCCGCGTGCGGAACGGGCAGAACCCGCACTCCATATTTTGCGACGTCTTCTCGCATGCATACGGTTCGTTATCTCGTACACGGTCGGGTTCAGGGCGTCGGATTCCGATACTTCTCGGCACGGATGGCCGAAGCGTTCGATATCGGCGGCACCGTACGCAATCTGGAGGATGGGCGCGTGGAGATCGTGGCGTCGGGAACGTCGGAGAACCTGCGCTCGTTCAAGGAACAGATCGGCATCGGGCCGGCAGGCGCACGAGTGGACAGGATCGAGACGGAGGAGCGGCCGCTCGAACGCTTCACGGACTTCCGTGCCGTTCGGTAGCGATCCCCGGCGCCGCGGTGACGCTCGGAGCCGGAGGCTCATCGCAAATTTGGTGTCGCGTGCGCATGGCGCTCGTCGGCATGGAACAACACACGTAATCAACGTACACGAGGAATGATTCGTAAACCCGTTCTGATGATTACCGGTGCCGGCGGCGAGATCGGCCATGGCCTTATTCAGCGAATCGCCGAGGAGGGGCGGTACAACGTGCTGGCGCTCGACCTGCGCCCGTTGGAGCCGGAGCTTGCGGCGATGTGCACCGAGACGATCGTTGGGACGATCCTCGACGTCGCGTTGCTGGAGCAGATCGCATCGAAGTACGAGATCGCCGGCATCTTCCACCTTGCGGCGATGCTCAGCACGCGGGGTGAGTTCATCCCCGAGACGGCGCACGACATCAACGTGCAGGGAACGCTGAACCTGTTGAAGTTCGCGGTGGGTGAGGCGCGCAACGCCGGGGCCGACGTGAAGTTCATCTTCCCCAGCTCGATCGCGGTGTACGGGCTTCCGGATGTTCAAACGAAGGATGCGGCGGCGAAGGTGACCGAGGAGCAGTACCTGACGCCGACGACCATGTACGGCGTCAACAAGCTCGCGTGCGAACATCTGGGGCGTTACTACACGCATCACTACCGTCAGCTTGCCGCCGATCGTGACGCCTTCCGCGTCGATTTCCGCGGGCTTCGTTTCCCCGGCCTGATCAGCGCCTTCACGGTTCCGTCGGGGGGGACCAGCGATTACGCGCCGGAGATGTTGCATGCAGCGGCCCGCGGCGAGGCGTACGACTGTTTCGCGCGGCCCGATACGCGCATCCCGTTCATGGCCATGCCGGACGCGATCGACGCGCTGCTGGGTCTGTTCGATGCTCCCGCCGATCGTTTGACCGCGACGTCATATAATGTTGGGTCCTTCTCGCCGTCAGCGGAGGAGGTTCGTCTCAAGACCCTCGAGGCGTTTCCGAACGCGCAGATCGGATACGAGAACGACGCGAAGCGCCAGGGGATCCTGGATACGTGGCCGGCGGATGTGGACGACAGCCGAGCGCGCGCCGATTGGAATTGGGCCCCCGCGTACGATTTCGATCGCGCATTCGACGAATATCTGATCCCCAACATCCGCGAGCGCTACGTCAGCGCCTAACTTCGGCGCCGCGTTCCGCGTTTGTTTGCAGGACCGGTCCGGCGCGTGGGGTGTTGTTGTACGCCGCGCCGTGGGGCCGTTGGTTCGGTGCGGCATACCGCGGTCTCGGCCGCAGCAATGGCGCTGAACGGCGGGATGTTGGCGCGGCACAAATAGAAACGGGCATGACTCTTGCGTTTGAACGAAAGATTTCTATCTTCGCGCCCCGTTCACGCTCGCCTGTTGCTTGACGCGCCGGCCCGATTTCGGAGAACGGCGCGCCACCATTCGGTGGTTTCGCGTGTGGAGACATCGTGATCATATCAACGTCAATAACTCATTACAGGAGTACGGTATATGCTGTGGACGCCTGAACTTGCAGCCTATCTCGAGGACGCACCGTGGCCGGCGACGAAGGAGGAGCTTCTTGATTTCGCCAACCGTACCGGGGCGCCGCTTCAGGTGATCGAGAACCTTCAGGAGTTGAACGACGAGGAGGAGGAAGTCTATGAGCGCATCGAGGACATCTGGCCGGAGGCCATGAACCACGATGATCTCTTCTTCGAGGAAGACTCCGAGGACTATTGATCCCCTATGCGCGCGGAACGCGCAGCGTGGGCAATTCATTACCGGGGAAGCAATGGGCTGCCACCATGGTGTGCGGCCTGCTTCCCCGCGTTGTTTGCTAAACCACTCGTCGGAATCCGCGTCCGCAGCGGATTGATGAGTTGGAGAGATCCGGGGGCATCCGCCAAGGGCCCGGCACTTCCGATCACCCGGCCATTCGCCAGGCGGCAGAGCACTTGAAGCACATCCCGGCCATACCGTTGCGATCGACGCGCATCCCGCTCA
Organism: uncultured Alphaproteobacteria bacterium; assembly: GCA_964549365.1. GTDB lineage: Bacteria > Bacteroidota > Ignavibacteria > OLB7 > OLB7 > JAFDZV01. The sequence goes on along the minus strand of CAZJYH010000242.1, from coordinate 3,037 downwards.
TGTGCGCCGTGGCCGTTTTGCTCGCCATCCTGCTCAGCCCCCACACCCGGAGCTTCGCGCAGACGCCGGGGAATGATGGGTTCACCCCCCCGCCGACCACTTCCTCGATCCTGGCATTCCGGCCGATCCTCGTCCGCATCGAATTCGAGGGGAACAGCACGCTCACCGGTGAGCAAATCCAGGCGCAGATCCAGACGCGCGCCACGCATGTGCCGCTGTTGAAGCGCTATTTCTCGCTGTTGGTGGAGACGATCGATCAGTTGCAGGCGCCCATTACGTCCCTCGGGACACACGACACGCTGGTGAAGGGGCGCGATCAGCTGCGGCGCATGGTGGACAGCCTTGGTGGCGCGGTGCGCTACCTGAACCTGAGCCTGCTCGCCGCCGACGTTGCGCGCATCAAGACGCTCTACAACGACTACGGGCACCACGATGTGGATGTGCAGTACTTCGTGACCCTCGACACGGCGCGGAGCGTGGCGGCCGTGCGCTTCAAGATCAACGAGAACGTCAGGTATCGGCTGCATGCGCTGAGCTACAGCGGCCTGGAAAAGGTGCCGGCCGACCTGCGCGCCGAGATCACCAAACCGCAGCTGGTGGAGATCGACGGCCCGTTTGCACAGGCGGATCTGTCGGCCGAAACCGACCGCGTGGTTGCCGCGCTTCGCAACAACGGCTACGCGTTCGCCGCGTCGCGCCCCCCCCTGATCCTGATCGCCCGCCAACCTGAACTCTTCCCCGGCGCCCCGTACGACAGTGCCGTCGTTTTCATCTTCACCGGCCAGCGGTACCACATGGGGACGACGACCTACAGGCCGGACGATGCGTTCGACGACTGCACGTTCAGCGAGCGTACCATCATGTCGCAGGTGGAATATCGACCCGGTGACTGGTACAGCCGCGACAAGGTGGAGCAGAGCGTCGACAATCTCTACTCGCTCGGCACGTTCGACGTCGTCAACATCGATACCGTCGCGGCCGTCGGTGGGCGCGCGGACGTGCTGAATATGATGATCGCCGGGCGCCAGCGCAGCCGCAACGATTTTCGGGGTGCGCCGGAAATTGCCTACGAGCAGCGGCTGAACGAATTTCTTTGGAGCCTTGGTGCCAGCGCCTCCTACACCCGGTTGAACGCTTTCTGCAGCGGCGGGCATCTATCGCTTGCCGGCCGCTTCACCGTCCCGATCTCGAACCTCGGCAACCCGCAGTATCTGTTCAATCGCGGCCAGGGTGGTGTGACCGTCTCGATGCTCTTCCCGTCCATCCTCGGCGAGCGGCGCCTGAGCCTGCAGCCGGCCGGCAGCTACGACAACCGCGTGGAGGGGAGCGTTGAGAGTGCCGACGGCAGTTCGGTGACGATGCGCTCGCAGAAGATCCAACTGCAGACGGACTTCACGCTGCGCCTGCCCAAGCATACGTTCATCAGTTCCGTCGCGGCGCGCCTCGGCGTTCAAGCGACCCAGTATTACGGCGTCGGGCGATTCATCTCGCGGTTGGCATCGCGCGTCGTCTCCGATGTGCAGGCGCAGCAGGGGGGATGTGACTCGGCGACGCTCTACCAGCCGGTGTACGATGCGCTCGTCAACGGACTCTTCCGTGTACCCGTGCTGCAGGGGGATGATGTCAGACTGGTGCCCGCGGCCGACTCCGCCGCACGTGATCGGTTCGCCGGCCTGAAGCAGACGATCATCCTCGGCGGAACCATCATGGCCGATCATCGCGATGCCTTCTTTACGCCGACGCAGGGCGTGTTGGTGGAGTTCCGTCCGGAGATCGGCATCATCGGGTTCTCCTCGGCCGGGTTTCTCAAAGGGGAGGTGAATTTCCGAAGCTACTCGCCGTTTCTCGGCGGGACGTTTGCGGGGCGAGTTCACGTGGGTTACATCGTCGAGTTCGGGCCGCTCTCGTTCACGCCGGCCTCCAGCCGATTCATCGCCGGCGGGGCGAACAGCATGCGCGGGTGGTACGAGCGCGACATGCTGGCAACGCGGCGGCCCTCGGTTGCGGTGGACACGTCCTGCGTCGACCAGACGGTGGAGGCGCTGAACGCAACCAATCGCCGGCTGCTCGGCGGCCTTGCGCTGATAGAGACCAGCGCCGAGTATCGCTTCAAGCCGTTCAACATCAACTCCACCTCGACGATCGCGCAACAGTTCAATCAGCTGGTCGGCAGCGTGTTCGTCGACGCCGGCAACGCGTTCTTCCGGGACAGCAGGGATATCGGCGCGGTGAACATTCTCGAGAATATCGGCGTGGACGTCGGCGTCAGTCTCGGATACTCGACGCCCGTCGGCCCCTTTCGCATCGGCGTTGCGGTTCCCGTGTACGATCCGGTCAACTCCGACCTGCAGCCCCGTCAACGTGCCATCTTCAACCGCTCCTTCGCCAAGAGTCTGATCGTGCACGTCGGAATCGGGCATGCCTTCTGATTGTTCCGGCCGTCCGTATTTTCGCGGAGCTTCCCGATCCGCCACGGCCTTCGTGCCGTTGAACTGCCGGGGAACGCGCGCGGCGCGCGCCTGAACGCATCAACATAGCAACGCACTCGCGAGATTCATGCCGACCTACGATTATCTGTGCAAGACCTGCGGACTCCGCTTCGAACATTTTCAATCGATCACCTCCGACGCGCTGACACGCTGCCCGGCCGAGATCTGCCGGATGACCGACGAGCGGAAGGGGGAGGGTGAAGTTGTGCGATTGATATCGGGTGGAGCGGGCCTGGTGTTCAAGGGAGAGGGATTCTATCTGACCGATTACGCACGAAAGGAGTCCGGCGGGAAGGGAGGCGGAGCGTCGACGTCGGCGAAGACGGGGGATGGATCGTCGGGCTCGACCGGCGCTCCCACCGGTGGTGACGCGAAAGGAAGCGAATCGGCGGCCGGGGAATCGAAGGGGAGCGGCACGAAAGGGAGTGAGACAAAGGGGGGTGAGTCCGCGGGATCCGGGGCCAAGCCGTCATCCGGAAGCGAGGGGACGGCGTGACCGTTCGCCGTGGCCGGGTCTGCTCGCGAGCCCGGCTACCAGCGCTGCTTGC
>CAZJYH010000241.1:0-7382 GCA_964549365.1 uncultured Alphaproteobacteria bacterium | reverse complement strand
GCGATCTCGCTGGGTTCGCAGTGCAAGCCTGTGAGGCTGCTTCGCGGAGCCTGCCTTGTCGAAGATCCCGATGGAATCGGGGAGCGAAGCGTGGCGATGACTGTGGGACATGTGGTGGCGTCATGGAAGTGCAGCGTGTATGTTGGCACCAAATACAACGCCCCCCACGGCACATTGGTCCGTGGGGGGCGTTCTCGTCATCGGCGCGCGCCGTCCTCATGTGCCTCGAATTTCTCCGGGGCCCGTCATCGGCGCGGCGGCTTCAGCGGCGCTCCTTCGCGCGCGCCTCGTTGACCGTCAGGGAGCGGCCCTTGTGTTCGTACCCGTTCAGCGCGCGAATTGCCTTGTTTGCGTCGTCGTCGCTGGCCATCTGGACGAATCCAAAGCCGCGCGACATTCCGGTCTCGCGATCGTTGACGACTTCCGCCGAAACGACGGTGCCGTTGGCGGCGAAGAGCTCGGACAATTCGGTGCTGGTGGTGTCGGTCGGGAGATGCCCGACATAAATCTTGATGGACATAAAGTAGATCCTTCTCCGATAGGAGTAGTTGAGAAGCGAGAAAGGAGTGTACTTCCCGGAGGCGGTAATGGAGAAGGTCTCGATCCCCTTCCACCCGTACATCGGGTGGCTTCAGGGCAGCAGGTTGATACGGTCACACGGTCGTCAATTCTCGGTCGTACCGCCGGCCGTGGACCGAACCCGCATGTCACAAGAATACGGAGGCCGGAGGCGGCATCACAGATAAATCGCCCGGTGATACAAACCGTGGCATGGTGGGGGCCGCTCGGCGCCGAATTCCGAGGAACATCGTATCAGTGGGGCGCGACGAGTTGAAGCTTGTCCTGCGCTCCCCTCTCGACATCCCCTTCCACACGTTCCTTTCGGCGGGCGTTCTTCTGTCCGCCGTACCGCACGCGTTGCGTGTCGCGGGCGGCGTCCCGTGCCGCGCGTCTTCCTGTTGTCCGTTCGAGTTTCTGTGGAGGGAACGCCGCATGCACCGCAACCGGAAGCCGACGTTGATGGTTGCTTCGTCGGTGCACAATTTCGAGAACGAGCTTGTCCGGATCTGCGGGATACTGAGGGGCTTTGGATACGAGGTCCGGAATTCTCACCTGGGCACCATCCCGGTGCATCCGGCGCTGCGCGAAGGGATCATGAATGCCCTGGTGCATCGCGACTACGATAGTAACGGGATGATCACCATCGAGATCCATCCCGATTCGCTGCGCGTTTGGAACCCGGGTGCGTTACCGTCGGAGTTGAAGCCGTCGGACTTGAAGCGCACGCACCCGTCGATCCCTCGCAATCCTGATATCGCACATATCCGTTATCTGCGTGGGTTGATCGAAGAGGTCGGGCGGGGTACGCAACGCATTCTGGAGGCGTGTCGCGGCGCGAGGTTGCGCGAGCCGAGGTGGGAGAGCGCGGGGACGGGAACCACGCGCATATTCGGTGCGCCCTCGGAGTCGACCGGGCGCGGCACTCCCGAGGAACTGAGCGAGCGCCGGCTTCGCATTGTGGCGATGTTGGAATCGCACGGTGCGATGAAGGCGCCGCAGGTGGAGGCGCTGCTCGGGGAGGATGTTTCCGATCGCACCATCCGCAATGATCTCGGGTCTCTCGTAAGCCTTGGCGTCCTGATTCGTCGCGGGCGCGGGCCGAACACGACCTATGCAAAAGGAGGTGACGATGCGGAAACCTAGGAGCGGGCGCTTCCGGATTCTTCCGGACTCTTCCGGACTCTTCCGGACGGGCTCGACCGAGTCTCCTCGCCGGTGGCCGAACCATCGAATTCCGAGCAAAATCGCGCCGGGTTGCGATTCGGGGGCCGGAAAATCCATTCCGGCGTTTTGCCGGACTTTTCCACTTCCTGCCACTTCGACCCAAGGCCGACGTTCCAAATGACCGCGGGCTCACAGGTCCGTTCGGATCGTAGATGGCGGGAACGGACCCGGCCGGCCCGGCGATGCCGTGGGATGGCGGTGCACGCCGGCAGGTTCGCCGCCCGCCGAAACGGAAACGCCGCGATCTCGGAATTGAGATCGCGGCGTTTTGTTGGTGTGGTACTTGTTCGCCGGTATACCGCAGGAGGCTCAGTGCCGCACTACCACCCGGCGCGACAGTGCTCCGCGGTCCGTATCCACAAGGAGCGTGTAGGCGCCGGAGGCCACGCCCGCCAGATCGATGCGCACGGCGTCGGCGCTGGAAGCATTCGCGACGCGCGCGCCTTCGCGGCCGCCGGCGTCGACAAGGCGTGCGGAGATGATGCGGCCGAACGAGCGATCGAGCCGGACGTTCAGCTCGGTCGACGCCGGGCTCGGATACGCCGAGAGCGCGAGCTCCGCCGGAGCCGTCGGATCGGCGACGCCTGAGACGGCGCGCGTGCCGCGGATATCCAGCCGATAGGTGCCGAGCGTCCCAAGGAAGAGCGACTGCACCTTGAAGGTCACGGTGCGCCCCCCCTCGACGGTGAACGCGTCGGTGCTGTCGTCGTACACATCGGACCATCCGTCCCCCGCGTTCCACATCACCGAAACGTCGTTGGTGAATCCGCCGTTCTCATCGGTCCAACTGTCGTGCAACACGCCGGTGAGGTTGTAGGTGTATCCGGCCGGGAGCGACACGCGGTAATAATCGTCGTTGCCGTTCGCGTGAATGTTCGAGCCCGCCGTCGTCACGGAGCCGGAATTACCGGAGTACGAGAGCGTGAGCCCGTAGGCCGCGCCCTGCTGATCGTTCGGTTCGAAGCGATCGGCCGTGAGCACGCTCGGCAGCACGTCGATCATCACGGGGTTGACGTAATTGCCGGGGTTGATGAACTGCCAGTCGTCGCCGTCGGGGCGGTTGAAGAACGCGATCATGTAGCGGCCCGGCGGAACGTTGAGGCCCGAGCAGGAGAACGTCTGGCCGTTGACCCAGTGGTTCCCCGCGCCGAGCTGGAGGTTCGTGAGAACCTGAATCTCCCCCATATCGGTGCGCCCATCCGCCGTGTAGGCCCACGCTCCGATGTCCCCCGAAAAATCATCGTTGCCGCCGTTCGCGAAATCGGTGTGGATCGTGAACGCCTCACCGACGTGCACCGCCTCCAGGTTGATCTCCGGTGCGGCGTAAATGCTGAGGTCAGACGCATACGTGGCGCGGCCCAGCTCCAACGTCGCGGAATTGTCGAACGTGCTCTTCGCCACGACCTCCCACTCCTTTCCCGTGCGCTTCGAGAATACCACGGCGTCGTAGGTTCCGGGATACACACCGAAGAGCGTGTCGGTGGCGCGGAGTCCGTTCGTGTAGTGGAAATTCGCCTTGAGGCTCATGCCGGTCCAGATGCCGCCGAGATATCGGACGAACGTTCCCTCCTGATCGAAGAGCGCCACGCAATAATCTCCCTGAAAATCGGAGGTGCCGGCGTTGTGCAGATCGAATGAAACGTTCACGATACCGTTGGTGGTTGCCGGATTCGGCGTGATGACCAGATCGGCGGCCATCTCCATCGATGCCTCGCCGGCGGTGGGCGTCTCGGGCGTGATGCCGATGATCGCCCCCTGCGAATTGTTGTACGAGCCCGCGCCGCCGCCGGTCCCCACGCCGTCGGGCGTCAGGTCCGAGAGAAGGAAATAGCCGTTGTACGCGCCGTCCCATCCCCAGTTGATGTGGAACATGTTTCCGTTGTAGCCGTCGCAGACGAACGAGTGGCCCGAGCCGTCGCCGAAGCCATGATATTCCACCGGTCGCGCGGCATCCAGCTCGGCGCGGATCAGATTTTCCCAGGAATTATTGTCGTAATTGCGGCGCTCCACATCGCGCACCGTGCTCTTGTAGCCGAAATATTTCACGAGCGCCTCGGCGGCGGTGGAGGGGAACGCGCCGCTCGCCGACGGACTGTACTCCATGTCGGAGGCGACGCCGACGTGATACATCAGCAGCGCGACGGCCTGGTTCGGGCTCGTCACGCGGTCCGGCATGGCGTTCCAGTTGTACGTCGCGTTGGCGAAGTTGACGTGCAGATATCCGTAGCGCTCGTGCGAGTACCCGTGATCGCCGCTGCCGCGCGCCGGGGAGCGGTGATACCGCATGATCTGCGACACCGCCGTCGCCACGCAGCCGGTCACCGAGCGCTCGTTTTCGGCCGCATCGAACGGGCAGAGATCGTTGTAGTACGGCGACTGGTTCCATCGCGTCGTGAGCAGCGGGCCTACCGCCGCGGAGCGCTTGGCGGCCGGGGCCGTCGCCGAGCGCGAGGCCGCGATCAGCCCCTCCCAGTTGCTCTTCACCCGCGGCGTCGCCGCCTGCCCCGATTGGATGGCCGCGGCGATCTGCGCCTCGTACCCGCGAACCCACCAGAGGAATTCCGGTGACGGGCGGGCCGTTGAGAACGTGGTCTCGGTGGAATAGCCGAGCACCGGCTCCACCGCGTCGTCGCCGGCCACGATCACGAAGCCGTGCGCGTCAGGGGTGTTGAAGACGTAGTACATCGTCCGCGATTCGCCCGTCGCCGCGCCGGTGCGCGCCTCGTAGGCGAGCGTCAGCGAGGCCGATGCGATCGTTGGGTAGGCGGGGTCCGAGGTGCGCACCATGCGGTACTGTGCGGTGGCCACATCGCGGGCGGTGGCCTGGGTCACCGGCTTCGCCGATACGGAGGTTGCCGCCAGGATCGCCAGGCTGACGATCGCCGGACCGAGGATCGGCAGGAGCGAACGCCGCGAGCGTGTCATTCTGTTCATCGTCTATGCAGAAGTAAAGTTGATTTGACGGGGTGTACGCGAGACGCGGCCAATTTACGCACAATGACGATTGCCCACGCAGGCCGGAAAGTTCGGGCCGGTATCGGCGCGCCGCTGTGCTGATCGCGTCGGCGTACGCTGCGGAGCCTCCGCGCCGGATGCCGGACGCGGGGCTCGGTTCGATGGTGGAAATCCGCGGGACGCGTCTCGTCGCGCGCCGGAACGGATCGCCACGGCGCCGCAAACGCAAGAGCGTCCGACAAGTTGCAGGGACCGACAGGAGCAGGCGTCCGGAGTGTATGGTGTGGCCGGGCGGGTTTGTGTTCGGCGGGATCATGGTGGCCGATGCGCCCGCCGTCACGGGCGCGCTGGGTCGGGCACGCGCAGCGTCGGCGGTGCCCCCCAAGGGTACTTTTCGCATACCGCTGTCCACCTCGTCCGGTTCCGGTCCTCCTATCTCCTGAAATGCATTCGTCCCGCGGGACGCGGCGGTCGCCGGCGCAGAGTCGGCATGTGCAGTGATGGGAGGAATCCGATGCGTACCATTAATAGACCTGTCGTGGCGCCGCTCGTCGTGGCGGCGCTTGCCGTGGCGGTGCTCACCGTCGCGTTCCCGTGGGCAGCCGTGCGCGCCCAGTGTTTCGATCTGCCCGTGGGCAGTGTGTGCACGTATGTGGCGATACCAACCAACGTTGTCTTCAGCGACCCCGCCGGCAACATTCATGAGGTGGTCATGAGCGGGAACATGACGTTCCAGGTGACACAAACCTCGGAGACGCCGTGCCGCGACCTGTTCGTACCCGTAGCGTTGGTCTGTACCGGCGTGAATCCCGTGCTCGGCACGCTCACGTTGACGCTGGACAACTCAAGGACCGCGACGCACTCCCTCATCGCCGCGAACCAGGAAGGGACGCCCTTCCCGGCCTGGATGGAGGTGTTTGCCTATCTCCGGCTGACGGTCGCTTCGAAGCCCGGCATCACCTACCAATCGGTGCAACAGTTGCACCTGACCTGCGGCGATGCGGAGGCATTCTGCGCGCCGCACGTGCCGAACGTCTACATGGTGAACGAGCCGGTGGAGTTCGAGGACATAATGAATCAGGGTGTTGTGTCGTTCACGTTCGAATCGGGGTACCTGAGGATGTAGCGCGTGTGGGGGGGAGTGGAGCGCCGCCGGGCCGGTTGCCGCGCCCCATCCTCGTTGCATTTCCGTGGAGGCCCGCCGCGGGCGCCGTTGCTCGACAGGCTGAAATAAGACAAGCCGTGACTCCATCCGGAATCACGGCTTGTATCTCGTGGAGATGGGGGGAATCGAACCCCCGTCCGAAAAGAGACCCCTGAGGCTTCTACGCTGCGTAGTCCGTCTTTGAATCTCGCTCACGGCATCCCGACGAACAGGGTTGACCGTGAGCCAGCGAGCTGAAGATTCGCAGCCGCCGTCGCTCGCCGAACGGAAGCCGCTATCCTGTTATTGCGACACCCAGAATCCGGCGCCAACAGGCAGGCCCCGGCAGGATGCTCACCAGCTAAGTACTACTTAGGCAGCGAGGCGATACTCGTAAGAGTTCGCATTTGTTTGTTTCCTGTGTGGAGATAACGCGCACCACAGGCAGGCGCGGCAGCGCAACCGCAAGCAATCCGCTCCCCGTCGAAACCATTACATCCCCGGAATGCATCACGAATGCTTCCCCACCGACGCACGAGCCATGCACCTTCGTGTACGCCCGCGCCCGATGGGGGAATGAACATAGCACCGCGGAGGGCCACGTTCAAAGTGCAAAGTTCAAAGTGCAAAGTTCAAAGTTCAAAGTGCCACGTTCCGGGCAGGCCGAATGCGAAGTGACAAATGCTGAATGTGAAACCGTGTCGGCGTTGGGTTTGCGGTTGCCGACACGGCGCGTTCCCATCGATTTGCGTGTATACTCGAATGTACACACTCTCGCCCCTCGCCGCCTCCGGTTTGCCGTGAAGGCGAGCGTCCGGCGTCATATGCTACTCGCCAATCGCTCCTCTTCACGAGTGTCCAACCTCCGGCGTCGTCCCGAACGATAGGACCACAAGGACACAAAGGACCCCGCTACTCGCAACCCGCCACTCGCCACCCCGCGAGCCACCCGTCACCGCGATCTCCCACGAGAGTCCAGCGTCCAGCGTCCAACGTCCCGCTTCCAACAACAGGGCTCATGCAACGACGCGAAGCCGCGAAGCCCTCATAACCGATACCCCATCACCCATAACCTATACCCGCCCCGACATTCCGTTTCTTTGCCGCGGGCGCCCCTTTCGCTAGATTAAGCCCAATTCATACATCGAGACCCGGGACAACGCATCCATGCCGAACAAGAGCATCATCCAGTCGTGGCTGAAGACGATCACGCCGTATTCGTACGGGCCGCAGGAACTCGCCGATCTCCTCATGGCGCGGGGGATCGAGATCGCCTCGATCGACGACCGATTTCAGAAGCTCGCCGGGTTCGTGGTGGGGCACGTTCTCACGCGCGAGAAGCACCCCAACGCCGACAAGCTCTCGGTCTGCACGGTGACGATCGGCGGCGACCCGATCACGGTGGTCTGCGGTGCGCCGAACGTGGCGGCCGGGCAGAAGATCGTCTTCGCGCCGGTGGGTCAGTATATCGCCACCGCCGATTTCACGATCGGCCGCC
>CAZJYH010000240.1:0-7416 GCA_964549365.1 uncultured Alphaproteobacteria bacterium | reverse complement strand
CTCCAGCGTACAGGTGGAGTCGCGCATCGGCTCCGGGAGCTGCTTCAGCTTCGCGTTGAAGATGTAGGCGGGAGTGCGCGCAGAGCGCAGAGTGCAAAGTTCAAAGTTCAAAATGCAGAGTGCAGAGTGCAGAGTGCGGGTGGCGGGTGGCGGGTGTACAACGTGCCAAATGCCGCATCAGCCGTGGGTTGAGCGCAGCGATGCCCCCGGACATCCGATTCGACACGAGATTGCGCCACCTCGGAGGGGTGCAAGCATTTACGTACCGGACGGCCACCTATCGCGGAGTTGACTCCGATCGTTGTGCAATGCGGAACGACCGCTTCGCTCGCCGATACGATTGGTACTCTAGCCTTCCTTCTGCCGTTGTGCCGGAGTTGACTCCGGCACTCATTCTTCCCGACGGGCCCCGGTCGCGGAGTCAACTCCGCGACAACAGTCCGAGGAATCGACTGTGCGAACGATAGTGACACCGCCTCAATCGAACCGATATCCCAGCGAGAAGTACGCCACCACCGGCCCCCAGTTGATGAGCACCGGAACCTCGGGCCTGTTGAAGGTGAAGCTGCGCCCGAGCGCGAAGTTCGCCGGTCCGAGCGGGGTGTCGAGCCCGACGTTGAAGCCGATGCCGTGCTCGAGATCCTTCAGGCGAATCTGCGACGGCGCGCCCCATGTGGCGCCGAGGTCATATCGCAGCCCGACGTAGGTGTCGAAGTAGATGCGCACCGGCAGCAGATAGCGATACTCCATGCTGGTCAGGAACAACTGCCGCCCTCTCGATTCATCCTCGCGCAGGCCGAACATGCTGCGCTCCCCCCCGAGCGAGAACTGTTCCATCAGCGGCAACGTTGCGTCGGCGAACCCAAGACGCAGCCTGGGATGCAGCACGTGCCGCCGTCCGATCGAAGCGAAATAATCGCCGTCGACGGAAAGCTTCACGAAGGAGGCGTCCGCACCGAATACGGATTGCGACGTCTCGTACGACACGTCGACGATCGTGCCGTCGCGCGTGAACGGCACTCTGTCCTGTGTGTCGAATCGGGCGCCCAGCTTCAGCGTGCTCAGTCCACGCCAGGTCACGTCCGCCGCGCTCACCGACAGATCGCGCGTACCCTGGCGCTCGTAGCGCCCCTCGACGGTGAAGAGCCCGAAGCGCTCGATCTGGCGGCCGAACCGCGCGCGGGCGCCCGCGCGTACCTCGCGGTACTCGCCGATCACGTTCCGTGTGATGGAGCCGTCGCCGATGTCCACCACCCGCGAGAAGGTGTTGGTATTGCGCATGCTGCCGTAGCCCGACAGCCCGAATGTCCAGTAGGTGCCGTAGATGCGGTTCGATCGGAGATCGAACTCCAGCGCGCGGTCGCGCACTCCCCCCCAGAACCGCCCGCCGAATCGGGTCCCCTGCCCGAACAGATTCTCCTGCGCAACCTCGAGCCCCACCTGGGTATAGCGCTCGTTGTCGACGCTCGCGGCCAGACGCAACACCGCGGTGCCACGCTCCTGCACCTTCACCACCACCTCGAGGCCGCCGCTCGACAATGGCGCCGCCTCGATGCGCACATCCCTGAAGAAGCCGGTGCGCAGCAGCCGGTTGGCGGCGCGCCCCGCGGCGTCGGCCATCCACAGGTCGCCCACCCCGAACTCCAGTTCACGCTCCACCACGAACTGCGCGCAGCGCTCCAGCCCCTCGTATCGGATCGACGCGATCTTCCCCTCGTCCACCCGCACATCGAGCACGGCGCCGGTTGAATCGGCGCGCGCGGTGTCCACACGAAAGAACGAGTATCCGGCAAGGCGGGCGCGCCGCACGGCACGATGCGCCGCCGCACCCACCGAATCGAAATCGAACGAGCGATCCACCAGCGGCGCGAAGTGCGGCCACACCAGCGAATCGGGCACCTCCGTCAGGCCTTGAAACCGAATCCGCTTCACCGGCGCCGCCTTGCTCCCGGTCACGGTGAATCGCGCTCCGGAAGGGACGTACTCCACACGCACGGCCACGTCATGGTAGGAACCGGCGGCGCCGACTCGATCCAGCCGGGCCTGCAGCGCATCCACATCGATCATCCCACCGGAGGAGTCGTAGCCGAGCCTTGCGAGCAGTTCCGAGTCGGAGCAGACGACGCCGAGATTGCGAACCAGGCCGGCCGGGCGCGCATGCTCATCGATCGCGGCGCGCACGGCGTTGATCGCTCTGCGCGCCGCCGCTTCTCCGGAGTCGATCGCCGCGCCGGCATTCGAGAAATCCGTGCTCGACATCGAGCCGAGGTCCGGGGTGATCACCACGTCGGCGGCGGCCAGAGCCTTGCCCGTCTGTTGCCGCATCATCAGCGTCACGACCTGATCGGCAACGTTCCAGGGGGAGCTCAACGCATCCGGTTCCACAAGGGGCGAGGTGGTGTTCACCACGATCACGAGATCACACCCGAGCGCGCGCGCCGGATCGACGGGAACGTTCTGGAGCAGGCCGCCGTCGACGAGCCGCATCGAATCGAGCGAGACCGGCGAGAACCGCAGCGGCACGGTGGCGCTTGCCCGCATCGCCAGCGCGAGATTGCCGCTGTCGAGCACGACGCTGCGCCCACGCACCAGATCGGTGGCGACCGCGCGAAACCGGAAGCGCAGGTTGTCGAACGAACCGCCGGTATTGTAGGTGCCGCTCCATACCAGGCCCTCCACGAATTGCGTCATCCGCGTGCCGGTGCTGATCGCATCCGGCACAACCGGGCGCAGGCCGTCCATCTGCAGGGTCAACAGGCTGCGATCGCTCTCCACCTTCTGATCGATGAACAGCTCGGCGCGACGGGCTTCGTCGCCGAGGCCGAGCAGGTCATTCCAGTCGGTACTCCTGACGATAGAGTCGAGGTCACCGGGAGAGTAGCCGTCGGCGTACAACCCGCCGACGAGGCCTCCGATGCTGGTGCCGACGACGGCGTATGCCTTCACTCCCATCTCCTCCAGCACCTTCAGCACACCGATCTGCGCGAAGCCGCGCGCGCCGCCGCCGCTGAGCACGATGCCGATGCGGGGGCGCACGGATCGATCGCCGCCGCCGGAGGGAACGCACGCGGCGCCGACGGCGGGACGCAGCACAACCGTTCGAGGAGGATCGCCCGCATCGGTCAACGGAGGCTGCGCACGCAACGCTGCCCGGCCGGCGAGCGCGGGCAGCAGCAGGAGCGAGATCGCTATGAGACGAACCGGGTGCACGTGGGAAGAGGATGTCTGGTTTGCGCTCCGAAAGGAGTTATCGACAGGGAATGGTGTGAGGGTTGACGCCGGGGAGCCCGTGAAATTTTGCCGGACTACGCGCATGAAGTCGATTGTTAATCGCAGGGGTCGGTTTATATTTGCCGTTCATTTGTGACCCGACTTCCCAATAATACTGCTTCCTAGCGATACCTGTCTATGGGGATCATGCAAACGTTCCGGCGACGCATGCCGGGAATTATCATCTTCCTGGTCATCATGTTCGTGCTCCTCATCGTCTTCGAGTGGGGATACGATCGTTTTGGCCGTGGAGGTGGCTTCAATCAGCGCTCCAGCACCGCCGTCGGCTCGGTCAACGGTGAGGAGCTGAGCATCGCTGATTTCGACGCCCGTGTCAAGGACAACGTGGATATGCAACGCTCACAGAATCCGGATGCACCGGTTGATGAGGAGCAGATCCGTGAGATGGTGTGGCAACAGATGGTCAACGAGACCTTGATCCGCCAGGCGGCCGACCGCCTGGGTATCACCATCTCGGCCGATCAGCTTTCCAACGCCATGCTGTACGATCCACCGCCGGCGCTGAAGCAGCCCTTCACCGACAGCACGGGTTTCTACAACGAACGGGCCTACCACGAGCTGATCACGAACCCTGACAAGTTCCTCGCCGACCGGAAGTACCCGCGCGAGGAGGCTCTCAAGGTGAAGGCGCAGATCAAGAAGATCGAGCAGAGCGTACGGTTACAGATGCTTGCCGACGGTGTCAAGGCGGTCGTGACCGCCGGTGCGATGCCCTCCCCCGCCGAGGTTCGCATCGCCTTCGACGATGAGCGGACCAAGGCAACGGGCAACTTCGCGATCATCGATCCGAACATGATCCCGGACTCGGCCGTGAAGGTCACCGAGGCCGACGCGCGGAAGTACTACGATGACAACAAGAGCAGCTTCATTCAGAAGGCATCACGCGAGTTCCGCTACGTGATGTTCCTGCAGCAGCCGTCGGCGCAGGACTCGGCCGCGATCCAGCGCCGCCTGAAGCAGGTGACCGATGCGCTGGCCTCGGCGACGACGCCCGAAGCGAAGACGAAGACGTTCATGGACTTCGTCGGCAAGTTCGGCAACGGCAAGTACAACGGGAACGCCTTCACGCCGATGCAGGAACTCGGCCCGGAGCTCACCGCGGCACTCTCGGGGGCGAAGCCGGGCGACGTGATCGGACCGATCCGCCTGCAGGACGGCTCGTACCTGATCAATCTGGTGGACGTGCAGGATTCCGGTGATACGTACGTTCGCGCCTCCCACATCCTGTTGCGCACGAACGGCAAGAACGACGATTCGGTGAAGGCCGAGGCGGAGAAGGTTCTCGCCCGTGTCAAGGGGGGCGGCGACTTCGCCGCCGTCGCACAGGAAGTGAGCCAGGATCCCGGAAGCGCGCAGCGCGGCGGTGACCTTGGCTTCTTCAAGAAGGGGGCCATGCTCAAGGAGTTCGAGGAGGCGTCGTTCGCCGCAAGCGCCGGCTCGATCGTCGGCCCGGTGAAGACGAACGTCGGTTATCACATCATCAAGGTGACCGATCGCTCCTCGAAGAGCTACAAGCTTCGCGATCTCCGCTTCGATCCGCGCGTCTCGAACATGACCAAGACGCAGATTCGCGCCAAGGCCCAGGCGTTCCGCGAGAAGCTTTCCGGCGGTGGCTCCATCGACACGCTCGCAACCCAGATGGGAACGCAGGTGATGGAGTCCGGCCCGGTGGACAAGAACGCGCCGGCCGCCGGCTCGATCCGCCTGACGAACTTCACGTTCGAGGGGAAGCAGGGAGACGTCAGCGAGATCGTCGATCTGAAGGACGGCAGCCTGGTGGTCGCCCAGATCTCCAAGATCCGCACCGCCGGCACCATGGACTTCGCCGATGCGAAGGAGACGATCATGCTGAAGCTTCGGACGAAGAAGAAGCTCGAGATGATCGAGGCGCGGGCAAAGCGCATCCGCGCCGGGCTCGCGGCCGGAGACAGCCTGTCGAAGGTCACCTCGCTCGACTCCTCGATCCAGGTGCGGAACTTCAATGAGGCCACGCGCACGACTCCTCTTGCCGGCGTCGGCTTCGATTACCCGCTCAACAACGCCATGTTCGCGTTGAAGGAAGGGCAGATCTCGGACCTCATCCGCGGTGAGCACGCCTACTACATCGTGCAGGTGACCAAGAAGGAGCAGCCGACCGACAAGGATTTCGAGACCGAGAAGGGAAAGTACACGCAGCAGCTTGTACAGCGCCGACGCGAGCAGATGTTCCAGGACTGGCTGCAGAAGGAGCATGATCGCGCAAACATCGTCGACTACCGCAATCAGCGCTGACGAGCCGGTCACGCGGTGAACGGAAAAAGTGAGGGGCCCCGTCTTTACGACGGGGCCCCTCGTTCGTTTGCGCGCTCACCGCGCATCGTTCTCCCCCGCTACTCGAACTCCGCTCCTCCGGGCGCGCCGCCGGGCCCGGCGCACGTTCGATAGACACGGAGGACGTTCCCCCCTTTGTAGATCTTCACGCCCGGCACGGAGATCGGCCCGCCTGCGTGGACGAACGATCCGCTCTGTACAAGCCCCGTCCCCACCTTGTAGTTCTTCCAGTACACCGTCTGCCCAACGTCCGCGCCGAAGGCCTGCAGCCGCCGCAGCGTCACACGGGCCGTGCACGAGTCCACAGGTGCGGGCGCGGCGGCGGCCCCCCACTTCAGCCCGGATCGATACCGCAGCGTATCGCGCCACTCACACGAGTCATCCAGGATGTTCTCGCTCCAGTCGAGCCAGCCGTTCCTGGTGCCGACCGTCGGCGCGGCAACACCGTCGGTGGCCGCATCGCTGATGCTGCAGTCCGAGAAGGCCGGGTAGGAGAGATCGGTGCGATACAGGAGGAAGTTCGGCTCCCATTTGTCCCACGTCTTCACGCCACCCGTGTGCTCGCGGAGATCCCAGAAGTAGAATCCCCCCTGCCGGTTCGCCTCGGCCGAGTCGTAGTAGGCGAGCTTCTCCGTCCAGCCCACCACCTCATCGTTCTTGCCGTTCACCGCGAAGATGATCGGCAGGCTGCGCGTATGATTCAGATGTGCCATGGTATCGGCCTTCGTGGCCTGATAGACGCGAAGCTTCAGGCCGGGGACGAGTGGATCGTCCAGGTCGGTGTTCAGGTTCGAAGTGGCGACGTCCCCCCATTTCCGGTTCGCCTCCTGGCGCTTCAAGGCCCCCGAGGAGAAATTGTAGAGTGCCCCCTGCCAGTCGGTGAGCTGTGCGAAGTTGAACTTCGGAACGACAAGCTCGGCCGCGGCGAATCGATCGGGATAGAGCATCGACACCATCATGCAGGCGGCGGCTCCCATCGACGTTCCGGCCAGGTACACGCGCTTGGAGTCGATGTTCTGGTTCGCGATCATCCAGTCCACCGTGTGGATGATCCGCGCCATCGTATAGCTCCTGACGATCGTCCCGGGATCGGTCGGCGCGGTGTTCGCATCGCTCGTTGGATCGTACGTGTCGGCATAACCGAACCAGAAGGAGCGGCCGTCGGCATTGGGAAGCCAGTCGTCGAGCGTGATCTGGTACGTGTTCGTCGGCAGCCCGATGCCGGTCTTGTCGAGGAACGAGCCGGTGCCGGTGTGGAATCGAACGATCAACGGATGTGACGCGCCGGTGGCCGACAATGGAATCGATATCGCGAAATTGATCGGCATCCACCCCATGCTCGTCATCTTCGGGTACGCGGGCTGCGAGACCCGCGTCAGGAATTGCGTGTACACGTGCACCTCGTTCGAACCGGCGGTATCCGGAGTCACCTGCTCGACCGGCTGTGGATCGGCAATATGCTCGCTGATCGCCGAAGCCGCCGGCACCGTGTTTTTTCCCGACTCGAACACCTTGTATTCCGTCCCCCCCTGCGTCACCGTCACCGCATAGTAATAATCCTCGTCATCGGTGCACGTCGTCACGAACAATCCTTTTCCGAGGTCGAGCGGCGAATCGCCCGTCTTGATCACGAACGTCGTCGTGCTTCCCGTCAGATCGGAATATCGCCGGTTTACCGCCGAGCTGTCGCCGACGGTGCCGATCGCCTTGTCGGGCGTGGCGTCGGCCGCCAAGAGAATCGTACCCGTCGACTTGTAGACCGTGTAGATATTCCCGGTCCCGGTCTCGTTGTTCCACGTGATGAAGACCTGTCCA
>CAZJYH010000239.1:0-7420 GCA_964549365.1 uncultured Alphaproteobacteria bacterium | reverse complement strand
AGGAGGCAGTACTATGCCGGTGGGGCATTCATTGCTCAAACTGAGACACCACTCGCTCGACGTCGGCCTCCCTCATGCAGATACGGCGCCGCGCCGATCCTGATCGCCCGATAACAAACGGGGCCCGGTCGCCCAGGCCCCGCGTTCATCACGCACGAGCGAGCAAGGCCCCGCTCAGCGGATCAGGCTCACGCCATCATCTCGATATCCTGAATGCGCGCCTTCAGCTTCCGCTTCGGGATCAGCGCGAACATCCCCTCGATCCCCATCTCCCCCACGTACACGCCCGGTATCACCGCGAACTTGATCCACGCCTCCAGCAGCAGCTCGCCCGGACTGGTTTCGAAGCGGACATACTGCGGGCCGAGCATGATCCCCATCCCCTTCTTCCACGTGTTGTCGGCCGGGTCGATGCAGTTGAATCCTTCCTGCGTCAGGTACGCGGCGATCTGATCGCGCAGCGCATCCGGCAATTCATCGGTCGGCAGTCGCTTTGCATACCGTGGCATCGATATCTCCTGTTGATGTGTCTCGCGGGACGCTCACGCGTGCCGATCCGCCGGCACGGGAGCGCCATGTGACGCACGCGAATCTACGGTTCGGACCTTCTTCGGCCCACTTCGCATCGGGGCGCTCGCGGCATCCTCCTCACGTCGCGTCCCCGCACGGCATAGATCGCGGCACGATACCTCAGAGTCCGGCCGCCCGCAGCGCTTCGGTCAGACGATAGCCGGCAAGCGCGATGCGGCGCATCGCCACCTTCCCGGCGTTTGCGTCATAGCCTGCCGGGAGCACCGCGTTCGTCTTCAGCATGACGCCCTTGAACTTGTAGACATCGGAGACGCAGCGATCGCGGCTCTCGATGCTCCACTTCGCGGGAGTGGTGCCTGCCTTTATCTCGGAGAGTCCAGCCCTCGGATGCAGCGCTTCGAGGCGCTTCGCGTCGGCGACCGCCTTCGCAGGGCTGGGCGGACGGTCGTTCCCGAGCCGCGCGTCCCAGAAGCCGTGCAGCTTCGTGGTTTCATGGTGCTGCATCTTCGCGGCCGTCTCGAAGACAAGAAAACCGTTGCCGCCGCGGTCGCCGTCGGGCGCCTTGAAGACCGCGTTGAAGAGGGTGGCGCAATGCAGCGGCTGATGGATGTCGCCGATCAGGTGGATGATCCAGCTGAGCGCGGCGGCGCGCTGCGGTGGCGTTCCCTTCTTGTCGGCGAGCGTCGCGAGGCTCCGCTTGAGGCCGAAGAGCACGTCGTCGGTCGGCGCCGGGCTCGGTCCGGAGGCGAACGACGGCGCCTTGAGCGGGTAGTCCACGAAGTGCCAGTTCGGATGATCGAACGGCGCGAGCTTCGGGTCGGTCGTGTTGCGGATATCATCGGGCCAGGTGGAGGCCCGTATGAAGAGGAACATCCCGAAGTCCACGTCGGCCGGCAATTGCGCGTGCGTGGCGTCGAACTCCGTACGCCAGGCGTCGAACGCCGGATGGCTCCGCAGCAGATCCACCAGCCTGGACCGCAACGGCGCAACGGCGGCAAGCCCGCGGTACGCCATCGCCGCAACGGCCGCATGCCCCGGCCCGCTCCAGGCATGCGCTCGCGCGCCGGCCACCAGAACAACCGCGGCCGCAAGGCAGGCGGCACGCTTCACGGAACTCTTCGTCATGGCAACGCTCCAGGGGAATCGATTGCGTGGATCAGGTGGACGCGATGTCCTCGTCGTCGAGCATGCCGTCGTTCTGATGGTCGACGGAGAGCACGGCGTTCGGATCGCCGAGCGGGTCGGGCCCATACTCGTTCGGACCGATCGTCCCGGGATTCAGCATCAGCTCGCCGAACGCCCAGAGCGGGCCGATCACCGGGATCAGCGGGATGAGCACCCAGAGCGCGGACTTGCCGCGATCGTGCCAGCGCTTCACCTCCATCGCGAGGCCGGGGATGGCCCCGATCACGAACCAGGCAACGAACGCGAAGCGCCCGAGTTCGTATCGCCTCGCGAACCAGAGGAACAGCGCCGTGAGGGCCAGGCTGGGAAGGGTCCACTTCAGCCACATGTCGCTGCGCGTGATGCGGCCTTCGAACGAGAAATACAGCTCACGGAATGTCATCGCGTCTCCCGGGAATGGTGCGGTAGAAGTCTCGACGCCGGAACGAGTACCTGTGGCGGCAAAGATTGCACCAGCGCCGGAATTCACAATGCGTTGTGACGGCGGGTTGGATACGGCGCGTCCGCGACACACCGGGAGGCGCATCGCGGACATACGAGGGGTCGAGGCGCACGGCCGGCGATGTCGAAGCGCCGCCGACACACCGAAGAGCACCTGACGCCGTCGGTCACTTCCGAGGCTTCGGCACGAACTGGTCGACGAGGATCGGGTTCCCATCCGGATCCGTCAGCATCAGGCTTGCAGGCCCGGTGGAAGCCTCGTCCGCTTCGGTCGTCAACGTGAGGCCCTGACTCCTGATCGCCCGCTGAATGTCGCGGATGTCGTCGAAGTCCTTCAACGCACGGCCGTTCCTGTCCCAGCCCGGGTTGAACGTCAGGATGTTCTTGGGGAACATCCCCTGAAAGATTCCGATGGTGCTGGTCTCGTTCTGAAGCACCAACCAGTTCTGTGCCTGGTCGCCGGACTTCACCCGAAAGCCGAGCTTCTCGTAGAACGCACGCGATGCGGCGATGTCCTTCACGGTAAGACTCACCGAGAAGTTGCCGAGCCGCATCTTCTTCGCCTCGCCTGAAGCCTGGCCGTGCGCCAACCTTGTCGCCTGCGTCGTCACCAGTACTCCGAGGCAGAACGCGAGAACCGCCATGCCCGTCCGATTCATTTTCATCGACTTCACTGATTTCATTGATTGCTCCGTTTCGTTTATACCTGTCTGTCTTGGGCGATCACGCCTGTTTCAGGGCCGCTCACGCAGCGCGCGCTGCGGTAGGACCGACACGATGGGATGCCTGCCGCGATTCATTCCCGTTCTCCCTGGGCGTCGCCTCAGGCGGCCGTGTTCCCGACCTGAACGGCCGATCCGCCCGTGATTCCGCCGGCCTTCCGACGCATGAAGATCGCGGCGATCGCCGAGAGCACCGTGCCGATCACAAGCGTCTCGATGAAATAATAGGCGCCGGTCGCCCACGGGTTCTCAAGCCACCTGTACTGCTCGGCGCCGCGCCGTGCCGCCGCAAGTGCCGCTTCCGACGCGCCGGCGCGACGCATCTCCTCTGCGGCGAGGTTGTAGTACTGGGCGTAGAAGTCCGGGTTGGTGTAGGCGAGATACACGTATTCCATCACGCCGACGAAGAAGGCGATGATCAGCGCGATGAGGACGCCGACGACGAATGTACTGCCGTAGGTGCCGGGTCCCATGCCGGCGGCACGATACGATCGCATGGCCAGGAGGATGCCGAGCGCCAGCAGAAGGTAACGGAGGTACCCCAGCCATTCGGCGGCAGCGAACTCCGCGGGCGTCGCCTGATCGAAACGGCTTCCGATGATCGCGGCAGGCGTATACGAGGTGAGAAAGACGAGGGCGCCGCCCCCGACGCCGTAGAGAAGAAGGAGTCGTTTCATAGCGATCCGATTGCTGATTGTTGAGTTCCCCCGGGCGTGCTCCGATTCGGCCGGCACAACCGGACACCGGGTATCCTGCGGATCGGCCCGGCCGGCGTCGATACGACGGGGATCGGCACAAACGTACGGCCGCGAACCACGCCGGCGCATCACCCAACCGGGTGATTTCTCCTCCCCCGTCGGGATGAACCGCCGAAATTTCCCAGATTCAGAGGATGAGTTTCAGATCCCGCGCGCGGATCACGGCCTGCGTGCGGCGGTTGACACCGAGCTTCGCGTAGATGTTGTTGACGTGGGTCTTGATGGTGTTCTCGGAAACGAAGAGGCGGGCGGCGATCTCGCGGTTGGTGAGGCCGTTTGCAAGCTCGCGCAGCACCTCGGACTCCCGACTGCTCAGCAGGTCGTTCGGTGCAACCTCGACGGATCGGTCGGCAGGGCGATCGACGTACTCGATCACCACTTCCTTCTCGGCGCTCCGGCGCCGGAACCGTGTCCCCGCGAAGACGCCGAGCGCGAGGAACAACGCCCCCACGACGGTTAGCGCGACGTTCAACTCCACCTGTCCGCTGAACAGTGCGAGTTCGAAGTGCCGGACGGCAACGATGAGGACGGCGGTCAACGCCGTATACGCCAGGATACTGAGCTTCATGATCGTCTCGCGCCGCGCGCGTTCCACCGCTCGGATGTGAGCGTGGGCAAACATACCACGCAGGCACGATATGCGAACGCCGCGCACGAGGCGCGGCGTTCGACTCCACTCCGAGACCGAGGCGTCGGCTTGTGCAGGAGGATGAGAAGGCCGACGCGCACGAGGCCCGTGGTTCACCCACACCCGCTCAGCAGTTCGCGGGGCCCCGGGTGATCGTGATGATGCAATTGACGGGATCATAGCAGACATCTGCGCAGCAGGTGGCCGAGATCTGGAACAACGAGGTACAGTTCGGTGCAAACGGGTGCACCCCGTTCAGATAGTCGAAAACCCCGGTCACGGTGGCGCCTGCGGGAATGCTGACGACGGTGCCGGGCGCGGGCGGCCAGGTGATCGGAATGAAGGTGCAGATCTTTCCGGAACTGGTCTGCAGGCAGAAGTTGAGGTCGCAGTTGGAAAAGTTGTACACGGTGACCGCCGTGCACGGCTGCGCCTGGGCATGACGCGCGCCGAGGGCACCGGCAACAACGATCGCGATGGTCAGCAGCGCCGCGCGCGACGCTCGGGAAATCGGGGTGTTCAACATGTCGACATCTCCTTGAAGATCAGGTATTCGTGATGCCGCGAACGCAAGCGCCACGCCGGCCTGGACACATGCGATGCGGCGGCCGGCACTTCCGACCCGCATCGAATCTACCGCCGGGCGGTTCGGGGGCTGCTACTGGTTTACTACGTATCGTGGTGGAAGCCATCCCGCACGGTGGCGTCACCTTTGGAGGGATGGACCCCGCAGGCACGGTACGCCTTCGGTGAGAACAGGCCGCCGCTCCGAGGCTGGGAAATCATCAGTCTCGGGCGTCGGAGACGCGACCTGGTTCGCACATTCTTCCTCGTACTGTCTGGCTTCTCGATGGACCTCGCGACGATCATGCATCTCGAGGTCGTCGCCGTCGGGTCGGCAATCCTGGCCGTGCTCGTGGGAGTTCGCTTCGTCTACCTTCGCTTTGTCATGCGGTTGGAGCGCACGATGCCGGAGTTGCTGCTGATGCCGCGCGGCCTTATCACCGTGCTGCTGTTTTATTCGATCCCACCGGAATTCCGATTGTCCGAGTTCAGCGACGGCGTCGTGTTTTTCGTGATCGTTGCCGGCGCATTGCTGATGATGGTGGGATTGATGGTGTACCGTAGGACCGAAGAGGAGGATTCGGTCGACGACCCGCAGTTCCTCAACGGCGCGCCGCCGCTCACGACCGAAGGTGAGCAACCCGACGCTCTGGTCGCGGCTCCCAAGGGTTGGTCGGCACGTGCGCGCGGCGGTCGTGCCGGCTTCCGACAAAACGGAGCACGCAGTGTTGCGCCGGAGCAGCCGACAATCATCCGCTCGGGCCGACCATGTGCGCCAAGACACATCCAATGATGTGTCCAACTTCAGTCTGCCTCTTTCCTCACTCTACGTTCCTTCCCGCAACCACCTCTCCGGCAACGATCGTCATCACCACGTTCGCAGCGGCGTCGACGAACGGATCGGCGCTGAGCACGACGATGTCGGCGTCGCAGCCGGCGGCAAGCCGACCGCGGTTCGGTGCGCCGGGTATACCGAGCGGCGCCCACGCCGTGTACGCGGCGAGCGCCTGTTCCGCCGTGATGCGCTCGGCGCCGAACCAGGCGCCCGCCCCCGGCACCGGCTCACGATAGGCGAAGGCACGCAGCCCGGCGAGCGGATCGGCGGACTCGATGGGAAAGTCCGAACCGCCGAGCACCGGACGCCCGGCACGGAGCATCGACGCCCACGGATAGGCGCGCGCGCATCGATCGAGCCCCAGCCGGCGTTCGGCCATCGGCGCATCGCTGGTGCAGTGCACGGCCTGCATGGCCGGTATCACTCCGAGATGGGCGAAGCGCGACAGATCGTCCGGATGCACCGTCTGCGCGTGCTCCACACGGAGCAGCGCCCCCGGGAAGGCCGGCCGCAGCCGCTCGTAGGCATCGAGGGTCAGCCTGTTCGCGGCATCGCCGATCGCATGCGTCGCAATCGCGAAGCCGCGCTCGAGCGGCATTCGCGCACGCTCGGCAAGCTCCTCTACGTCGAGAAGCGCCAGCCCACGAGTCTCGGGGGCATCCTCGTACGGCTCCAGCAGCAACGCCCCACGCGAACCAAGCGCCCCGTCGGCGAAGTACTTCACCCCTACCAGATCGACGTTCGGCGCGAGCCTCGCCGGTCTCCCGACCGCGCGCCATGCGTCATCCGCCCCCTTCAGGAACACGTTGCACCGCAGGCGCATGCCGCCCCGCTCAGCCGCGCGGGCCATGGCCTCCAGGCGCTCGGGCTCCACGTTCATGTCGTGCACCTCGGTGATGCCGAGGCGCAGGCAGGCCTCAACGCTCGCGGTGATCCATGCGGCCTGCTGCTCGACGCTCGGCGGCGGGATGGCCGCGTCGACCAGGCTCATGGCGTTGTCGATCAGGATGCCCGTCGGGCTCCCCGCCTCGTCGACCTCGATGCTCCCCCCAGGGCCCGCCGCCACACGCCCCTCGGCCACCGCGTCGCGCGTGATGCCCGCACGAAGAAGCGCGGCGGTGTTGCACCACGCGGCGTGGCTGTCGATGCGGTAGAACACGACCGGTACATCCGGCACGAGCGCATCGAGCATCGAGGCGTTCGGCATGTCGCGTTGTCCCCACTCCTCCTGATTCCACCCGAAGCCGACCACCCACCCGGCGCCCCGCGGCTCGCGCGCTCGTTCGGCGGCGCGTCGTGCGCACTCCTGCGCGGAGACGGCACCGCGCAGCGCAACGCGGCTCGCCATCAGCCCGAGACCGATCAGGTGGCAGTGGGTGTCCACGAACCCCGGGACGATCAACGCGCCGGGGGGCAGGGCCACCTCACTGCCGTTGACGAACAGGCGCGGTCGATCGGAGCGATCGACCGAATCGATCACTCCCCGTGCGATCCGCACCGTTCGCGCGCCTTCCGGCATTGCCCCGGGTGCCGTATACGACTCATTCTGCGCCATCCGCTTTCCCTGCGATGTTGTTGTTCAAAGGATCTGCCGTGGGGCGGCAACACGCTCCGCGGAGACCAGGGCCGACAATAGCAAGATGGAAGAAGATCAACGCCGATCCGCTTTGCAGCTTTGCGAAGCCCATGAGATGGTCGCATGCGCGCGTCATGGGCGCAGTTCCTCCCCACCCCCCGCTCGTTTCTCTCTCCAACC
>CAZJYH010000238.1:0-7426 GCA_964549365.1 uncultured Alphaproteobacteria bacterium | reverse complement strand
GGGTTCCACGTGGCGCCGTCGTCGGCGGAATACTCCAGTCGCAGGGGCGTGCTCGCGGCCAGGTAGCGCGCGGTGAACTCGATGCGCGCATGGTCGGTGGGCACCAGCGTGTCGCCGCCGTTTGGCGTGATCATCGTGAGGACGGGCTGCACCACCTCGAAGTCCCGATCCGATCCGTCGGCCTCGCGCACGTTGGCCGTGTTCACCACTCGAACCCGCGCGCGCGCCGTGGCGGCGTTCGGCGCGGTGATGGTCACGACGTTCGCCCCCTGGACCACGTCGCGCGGCGTCCCGTTCGTCCAGGTGGCGCCGCCGTCGGCCGAGAAGTCCACGCGGACGTTGAGCGGACGATCAGCGGTGAACGCCGCGTTGATGGTATCGCCCACGCCGATCTTCTCCCCTCCGTTCGGGTAGGTGATGTTGACGCCCGGAATCGGGAGCTCATCGGCGCCGATATCCGGGTGCACCGCATCGCGCAGCTCGGCGTCGAAGTCGGCGGTGACGTCGGCGATCGGCGTTCCCTTGTCGCCGTTCGTGTCGGCTACCGCCGGATCGATGTGCAGATCTCCGTTGGCGGCATCGGTGAACGGCGTTGCCGCTTCGAAGCTGTGCTGGTCCTGCAGGGTGTGTGACTGAAAGTCGTTGAACGTGAGTCTGCTCGTTCCCCCGTATCCGGTGTTGTCGCCGAGATACGCGGTGAAGTATCGTGCTCCCGTGTTGAAGCTGATGATGTTGTAGTCGGAGACATAGTTCGTGGTGTCGTTGATGTACAGGGCGGCGTTCAGGGCGTTCCCCCCGGTGCGGGTGGAGCGGATGATGTTGTTCTTGACGGTGAGGTAGTTCGAGTAGTTGCTGATGATGCCGCGCGCATGCCGCGTCCCCCGTGTCGGAGCCGTCCCGCCGATGTAGATCGAGTTGTGGTACGCATACACGGTGCTGGCCCTCCCCTGGGTCAGGATCCCCGCAAGGTAGAAGTCGCCGTCGTCGACGAGCGAGATCATGTTGTTCGTGAGCGTGACGTCGCCGCCGGAGTTGCTCAGATCCTCGAGGATCGCGTAACCGGAGTAGTCCGTCCAGTCCGATGTGAGATGATGGATGCGGTTCGCGTTGATCACCGTGCCGCCCGGCGCCACGACGCCGCTCGAGGCGGCGATGGCGATCCCCATCAGATACGGCGCGGGCGCGCGCACGGTCATGTGCACCTCGTTCCCTTCCACCAGCGTGTTCTCGTCGCCGCCGCCGACGAGGATGCCGATGCTGTACGGACCGTTCGAGCGGCCGAAGTTGACGACGTCGTTGCGAAGAATCCGGTTCCCCTTGTTCAACCCGGTGTTCCACGGCGCCTCGACGGCGATGCCGATGTTGCTGCGGTAGACGCCGGCCGTGTCGCCCACAAGATTGTTCTCCACCAGATTGGAATCGTTCCCCGCGGTGGCGGTGCCGGGCCCGACGCCCACCACGCCCTGCCCCACCTCCGGGTAGGACCAGCTCTGCTTCTCGCCCGCGCCCACCAGCACGCAGTTCTTCACGGTGTTGTGATCGGCGTCGCGCACCATCCAGACCGCGGGATTGGTGCTCGCACGCGTCTGGCGGATCAACATGTCGCGCGAGGTTCCGCCGTCGACGTTCGACCCGTCGAGCACGTAGTGCTTGCCGCCGCTGATCGTGAAGACCGCGGTGAGCGTGTCGGTGGTGCCGGAGATCGTCACCGACGCGCCGACGTCCGGCCTGAAGGTGACGGTGTTGGCGGCGCTCATCCCGGCATTCGCCTGCAGGGTGTATCCACCGCTCGGAGGCGTGTAGGTGCCTGTACGAATCAGGAACGTGACCGGCCCGGTCACCCCTCCGGCGTTGAGCGCGGTGATGGCCGCCTCGATCGTGGCATAACTCGGGGCCGCGCCGCCGATCGTGTAGGTGCCGCTCAGCTGGCCGAACGCGGGAACGGATGCGGCGACGGCCGCCAGCAGGACAAACACGGTTATCCTGAATGTCGAGCCGCATCGGGTGCCTGCGGCGGAGATGCGGGCAAGACAACCCGCGAGATAGCTGTTCATGAATCCACCTGTTGTTGAGAATGTGACGATCGGCGCAAGGCACGGAAACGGCTCCGCAGATCAACGCATTCAAGATATCCGCGCCCCGTCACGGCTTGCGGCCGGCGGCGTCACGGTTCAGGGGAAAAGCGTCACGGTTGGCGATTTGTGGTCGAATGTGGGGCGAATGTCGAAGCCAACCATGCATTCGACGTGGCGGCAGGTATGTAACAGCGCAAGGCGGGGGTCCGGAACCAGGGAGTTTGTCGGCCGATGCGACCTCATCGCCCACATGCTTCATCGACGTCCCTTGGTCCGCTCAGGATATCGTTGCCATGCTGAATGAACGGCGGCGGCATGCCGGACCGTAGCGGTGGTCGGCGAATCGCCCGAGGCCGTTCCGAATGTCCGGAGTTCAGGGACGTGTCCGAAGGATGCGGTGGTTCGTACCAAAAGCGCACGGATCGCCGTGCGCTCACTCGACAAAAGCCCGGGTCATTCGCGGCCCTCCACCGGATTCTCCGCGGCCTGACGGCCGTGCGCGAGATCCCTGGGCCGCTCGCTTCTCACCGCGGAGAGCACATCATCATTCCTCCTCGCCCGTCCGCATGCGCATCCGTTCGGCCTCGACGCGTTTCCCCTGGGCTTCGAGCGCGCGACGCAACAGGTCGGCGATCTCCTCATCCTCCGGCATCGCCTCGCTCCCACGGCGCAGCACCTCCTCCGCGGCGGAGGGGTCCCCCTCGCGCAGCAACCCGCTCCCCACCTCGATCACCGCCGCGCGGAGAGTGTAGTCGAAGTCCGCGCGAAGCGCCTCGAAGAAGTCGTCGTACAGCTTCGGGAACGGCACCTCGCCGCCGACCAGCACGAGGGCTTCGAGCAGCAGCGGGAAGGCACGCTTCAGGCCGCCGCCGCTCCGCGCGGCGCGGGTCGCCTCGCGAAGCAGGCGCTGGGCGTCGAGCAGATCCACCTGCAGGCGGGCGACGTCCAGCTCGGGCGTTTCGCCGACGGTACGGATCATGTCCAGCCCGATGGACTCGCGCAGCCGGAGCACCGCCATGCTCACCATCTTCCGCGCCCGCTCCGGATCGTCCTCACCGCCGGAGGCCAGCCGGCAGAACTCGCGATAGCCGAGCGGCGTGTCGAGCATCCTGTCGGCCACCATCAGCCCGAGGACGGTGCGCAGGCGAGCACCCCGCGGCCGGACCGGCTCCTCACCGGGCCGATGCAGCGCGATCGTGCCGAGCATCGTCAGGCGCGGCCGGGCATCGGCGGCGGCCGAGCGCCGCCGCTCCCCGTACGCCGCACGGATCCCGGCGGCAACCGTTCCCCAGCGTGCGCGCTCCCGCTCGCCCAGAAAATGCCCATGACGCGCCAGCAGCGGCTCCAGCACGCCGAAGAAGGAGCGCTCGGCCATCCACGCGAACGCACGACCGAGCACATCCCGGATGTCGCCGCTGAGATCCTCCACAAAGGCGGCGTTCGTCGGATCGGCCGCGAGCTCCCGCATCATATCCAACAGACACACGACGCCCGTGAGATCCTCGACGCAGAGAATGGGCGCGGCGAACGCCTGACGCATCTCGGCGTACGCCGCCGCACGCGCATTTTCGGTGCCGTCGCGCAACAGCCGCGCCAGCGACAGAAGATCGGCATAGTGCGTGTCGTCGGGCACCAGCACGTCGAGCGCATCACGCAACCGCCCCTCTCCGGCGGCGAGCATCACGCCGAGATGAAGCGTCGGCGCCTCCGTCATGAACGTCGCCGCCACGGCGCGCGCGTGCTCGTACTCCCCGCGCAGCAGCGCGAACCGCAGCAGACGGAATCCCGCGCCCAGATCGAAACGCCCCCGCAGCGCTTCGGGCATCTCACCGCGCAGACGCAGCGCGGCCGCAACGATGCCGTCGGTGTCGGCCGCGAACCACGCGCTGCGGCAGATGTCGATGATGCGGCACTGGTAGTACTGGCGCATGAGCCCCTGCTCCTTCAGGCGCGGCGCGAGCAGGGCGATCGCGGCGTGCAGCTCCTCGGGCATGCCGATCGATTCGTACAGGGGGACCTTCAAGGTGCCGAGCGTGACGTCGTTGGCCCCGAGCCGTCGCTCGAGATCGGCCACCAGCCGCAGACGCTCGTCCAACTCGGCGGCATCGTCGTACGTGTTCAGGAAGAAGCGCGGGATCGAGCGCCACGCACGATCCTTCAAGCCGTCGCCGGCCTCGCTCGACGCCATGATCTCGTCGAGGCGCGCCTCGATCGAGCGCAGCAGCCCCTCATCCGGGATCGCCCAGCCCACCGACGCCATCGTCTCCAGCAGATCCACATACGCCCGTGTGAACCGCAGCGCGGGGGACGCGACAACGGACGCCTCGGCATGCTCCCAGATCTCCCGGCATCGCGCGTAGTTGCTCCGCCACGAGCCCCGCACGAGGTACTTGAACGCGAGCAGCCGCGTCTCGAGACGATCGACGCAGTCCGGAGCCTCCGTCAGATCGAGCAGGCGGCCGGCCTCCTCGAGAAACTCCGGCGTGTGATCGGCGCGCAGGTTCAGTTCCAGCTTCGCGGTCAGGATCCTCGCGCGCACGCAGGTCGCCTCCGCGTCCCACATCCGGGCGCGCGCCTCGAAGACGGCCTCCACCGCGCGGATGATCTCCATCGCCGGAGCCCAATCGGGCGTGCCGTCGAGCGCGAGCGCGCGGTCGATCGAACGCTCGATCCACTCCGCCAGCTCATCGCGCCCAAGACCGATCGCCCCCTCATGCTCGGCGAGCAGCTGCCAGGGGAGGACGGAGTAGAGCGGCAACCGTCGCGCACCAACACGCACCAGGCGATCGGCATCCACCTCGGCAAGCTCCACAAGGTGCCGGTGCAGCAACGCGTGCGTGAACACAAGCGGCGCGAACACATTCGAACCGCCGGGAAGCGGCAGGATCGAAGGGCTCGCCTCGGCCACGATCCCCTTGAACGCCAACACGTCCATCAGATGTTCGTTCGGAGCGATCATCAGGCGCCCGGCCTCGCGGGAGAAAACTTCGCCGAGCGTCGCCAGCAGGCCGGCGGCGCGGCGCTCCTCCTCGGTGAGATGAGCCGCCATCCCCTCGGCAAGCAGTCGCACATTGCGGTCGAGCGCCTCTCCGAACTGCTGCATCGGGATCGACGAGCGCCATATCCCGGCCGCATCGCGGGCGAGCGCGCCGGACTTCAGCGCGCCGCGCAACGTGGATCGCAGGGCAAGCGCGTTGCCGAGCGTGTGCCGGGCGAGCACGGCGATCATCTCCGACTCCGGCGGCGTGGCGAACAACTCGCGCCACAACGCCTCGATCCCCTCCTCATCGAATCCCTTCAGCTCGATCTCCTCCACCAGATACCGCTCCAACAGACTGCGCGCGGGCAGATCCATCGGCCGCGCGAACGCCAGGATCGACATCCCCTCACCGCCGAGCGCCTCGAGCAGGACGGCGAACTCCGCCAGCGCCTCGCCGCTCAGGATGTGCAGATCCTCCACGGCCACCAACACCGGACGCAGCCTCGACATGCGCTCGAGCCCGCCGATCACCGAGGCGATATCGTCCTCCGGCTCCTTCTTCAACATGCCCCTGCTCACGCCCGAGAAACGCATCGCGCGCGCAATGATCGGTGCGATCGACGTGGACGCGCCCGGATACAGCCGCGCGTGCACCACCACGCCGCCGAGCGCGGTAACGCGCGGCACCAACTCCTGCAGCAATCGACTCTTCCCCACGCCGGACTCGCCGGTAACGAGCGCGGCGCGCAGCTCCTGCGCCTCGGCCGTCCCCTGCCAGAACGCCACAAGACGCTCCAGCTCGCGTTCGCGCGCCACGAACGGAAGCGTCCCATGGTTGGAGAAGTCGATCAGCGATCGGCTGTCCGGCGGTGTGGTTCCTGTCATGCTCATCCCGACGTTGTATCGCAAGTGTGATGCTGCCGGACCCGGCACGCCCTCAATCCCTCCTCATTCCCGATCCCTTGTGCATCATTCCAAACCCTCCGCCACGACGCAGCGGCGGATGCTCCCCCCACGCATCAGCAACGATCCATTCGACGTGCACTGAGTCACGGCTCGGCGTGCACTGAGTCACGGTTCGACGCGCACGGAGTCACGGAACCGAAGATCGGAGAGAGAGAGGGGGGGGGGCGCATCATCATGTACTTACGGACCCCTGCCGCGTGAGGCTACCTTTGCCGAGCCGATCGAATGCTTTTCCATCGGCGGCACGGCATCCGATCCGGCCCGCGGCATCCCCGCTTCATTTCGTTGAGACCGCAACCAGAGGCGAACAACTCCATGCGCCGGCGCCCGGCCGCATGCGCACATACACTGTCCCCCGTACTCAACCACATCTCACTCACATAGCAAGGCAAGGATCATCATGATCAACCGAACACGTTCCATCATCGCAGCGAGCATCTTCGCCGCCCTCACGTTCTTCTACGCGGCCGCGGCCGACGCGCAGGGCGTGCCCTGGGGCGGCTGCCCGGTCACCACGATCTGCAACCTGACCGGCTGCAAGGTTCAGCTCGCGCTGCGCATGATTCCGGTCGCAACACCGGCCTATACGCTGGCTCCGGGCCAATGCATCCAGGTCGCAACCCCCAACGTCACGTCGATCGCGGGCGTGGTGAGCGCCGCACCGGCCGTCTATCCGGTATTGCCGCCGCCGCCCGTGGCTCCGTGCAATTGTCCGGCGGGTTCGTGGAGCGTCTGCTGCGTGACGCTTCCGTCGGCAGCGGTGTGTTGCTGTGACATCTGCTTCGATCCGGTCACCTGCACGATCAACATCCTCCCTGCGGCATGCCCGCCGGGCGCGTGCCGGCCGTAGGACGTATGGCTCGAACGAACCAATCGAAGGGCGCGGGGAGTCTCTCCGCGCCCTTCGGCGTCTCCCCCATCTGTCGCAGACCACCACTCCGCCCGACCCGCCCATCCCGATGCCGACATGCCGACGTGAACGAGTACGCATGCAACGATCGCGGCAACTCTACCGTGACGAAACGTCGCGGTCGTGCGTAGAAAATGCGTAACACATCCGCGCGGATTCTCCCCGATGTTGTACGAAGCAACGCACGCTCCGGCGTTCACACATTCAGGATCGAATCCATACACAGGTGGACAATCTCTCCCGCGCCACGCCGCGCGCGTTCGAGCCGTCGGTGGGGCGCACTTGCCCTCGCCGTGACGGCCACTCTGATGACGACACCGGCTCTGCTCGCACAGCCCTGCACCGAAACCGAGACATGGGTGCCGGCCGCGATGCCGGGCTCCGGCAATATCTGCATCGGCGCGATGACGGCACAGCCCGACGGGCTCTACGCGCTGATGTTGACCAATCGCAACCTGTCGGTCGCACGCTGGGACGGCACGTCCTGGACGACGG
>CAZJYH010000237.1:0-7465 GCA_964549365.1 uncultured Alphaproteobacteria bacterium | reverse complement strand
GGGGACGCGGCTGTCGGAGCATCCGATCCACAGATACTCCGGCGACTGCTGGTCAACAAGGCGATTGAAGACATCCGGAACGCGCGCAACCGAGTCGGCCGCCCAGTTGTTGTTGTTGCGAAGGAGATGTTCGAGGTTGCTCATTGGGAGGGAAAGTTATCGAAGCCCGACGAAACAGCGGGCAGGTCGAACGAATAATGCCACGGCTCGTAGGGATCGTTCAGCGGTCCGGTGAACCGGTCGCTCGCCGCGCCGATCGCCTCGCACAGTCGAGCCGTCCATCCGGGTCCGTCCCACTCACGCGCGATCGCCGCCGACGAGCCCCCCGCCACCAGCCGGCCTCGGCGCGTGACCTTGAAATCGAACGCGCGCAGCTGGCCGTGCTGCGAGAGCCCCGGCACCGCCACCGTCGGGATGCGATGCGGCTCGAACGCGCGAAGGAACGCGATGAAGCGATCGACGCTTGCCTCGGTGGGGATCGAGTCCAGCGGCGCCGTCGTGTCCGCCGCAAGCACGCGGCAGCTGTCCTCCAGCTCGCGCGCCGCCTCGCCCACCGATCGCACGCCGTTCCACTTGCCGATCTGATCGCCGAGCGTCCGGATCTCCATCCGGACGCGCAGCTCGTAGCCGGGGTTCCGCTCGGCGAACGATCGCTGGAGTGCCCGCAGCTCCGCGCGCGCGATCCCGTGCGCGGCCGAGCGCTTGAAGCGCGCCGTCGCCTCGGCATCCCACGCCCAACGGTCGACGATGATCGAATCGCTGCGATTCAGATAATACTTCACCGCCAGCAGCCGACGCGCCGGCGTGCGTATGCGCGCGAGCGCCGAACGGACCTGCGGAAGCATCCGCGCGGCGACCGAGTCCAGGTGCCGCATGATCGCGCGGCTGCCGGCAACACAGGAAGCGCACGGCGGCGGCGGGGCCGGCATAACCGCCGCCAATGGCTCCGCGTCCTGCGCCGCCGCCCCCGCCACGACGAGGGCAAACAACGGCAGAGCGAACGATATCGATCGGAAGGCCCACACGGACCGTCAACTTCGTAGCCCGAGAGCGAAGAAACAAGGGGAAGGCGGAGATGAAACAACCTGGAAAGGGGCGAAGGAAACAGGGCGGGCAGGAACGGAGGTCGACGTGGAGGTTGCGCCTCGACGTGCGTCGAGCGAAGCGCGCGGTGGACCGGGACGGGGGAACCTCTCGGCTCGCCCCCGTGTCCCCCGATCGCATGGGCCGCAGCGGACGGCCGCTCAGGTGCCGCGAACGATCGAATCGACCTGGTCGCGTGTGAGGTAGTTGCCCACCGTGTATCGAAGGCTGGTGAGATATGCAACCGGTCGGCCGTTGGGATCCGAGGTGTTGTAGAGCGGCACACGGTAGATATGCGCCTTGCCGTTCGGATCCTCCACCGGCGGCACCGAGTCGATCGCATCGTTCATCAACAGGATCGGCTCCTTGTTGAAGAGCGTCATGTTCGTCTGCGTCATCGTGAACGTCACACCGGCGGCGATGCGGCACTTGGCCGCCGCGTCCGGCGAGCCCGCGGCGAACACCTGCCCGGCCGAGACGATGTCGGGATTGATGTTCACTTCGATGGGGCCGATCCCCTTCCCTTCACCGCGAAGCTTGATGTCCACCATGTTGACGTGCGGCGCGTAGTCGGCCCACTTCGTCGCCTTGGTCTGTTCGCGCGCGATCTTGAAGTACCCGGAGAATTTCACCTCGAACGTTCCCATTCCCGGAATCTCGAATGTGTCGACCGATGAAAGCGCAAGATTGTCGATCCCGCCCGGCGTGGCGCTGCGCTTCTTCACCTTCGTGGGCGCATACAGATCCGGTAGATCGCGGTGATTCACCTCCGGTCCCCATTCGACCTTCCTTCCACGGGCCTCGGCCTGGAGCATCCCCATCAGCAGCTCGCGCAGCTGGCTACCGACTTGAAAGAACTCTGATGTTGACATCCTTCCTTCCTCTGAAATAATTGACGAGACAAATGACTGAAATCTATCGTCCAACAGCGACGCGCCCCTCCGAACGCATCGGAGTGGAACGACGGCAGCGTTTGATTGCCAAGCGGGTAACGACGCGGATCGCTCGAAGTCCGGGAGGAACAGGCGACCGTGCCACGTGTGGAAAGAATGGACGGATGCGGGGCGCATCATCGACGCCGGATCGACACACATCCGGGCAGATGATGTGATGAACAACGTAATTCGTGATGAAGCCGATTGCTTCTTCCAGATTGCTCTTCTTATGCGGGCGACGGTGGGCCGTGGACGGTGGACGGTGGACGTGGGAAACGCGGTCCGGGGTGGCGGGTGGCGAGGCGAAGCTGTATATCCGGCGAGTATACAGCGTCGGTATGCCGGCGGGGCGTGGTGCTTGGAGACTGTTTGGAAAGTCCGTTGGCGTAGCGATATCGTGCTCGCCTCATCAACGCATAGAGGCGCGCACCATTCCTCGGGCACCGGAACGGTACGCCGCTCCGCGGCTGAGAGCACGGTTGCAACATCGACTGCAGACTTTTCAAACAGGCTCGTAGAGCTTGGGGCCTGGCGCTTAGAGCCTATCCGAGAATAACATTCCCGTCGTCATTGCGGGAGCGGAGCGGTCCTGAGCTTGCCGAAGGAAGCAATCTCCTCGAAGGTGTTCCAATGCCGGCATGTGAGATTGCTTCGCGGAGCCTGCCCTGTCTCCGATCCCGATGAAATCGGGGAGCGCAGCGTGGGGGCTCGCAATGACACTTGGAATATCTGACTGTCAATTCTAGGATAGGCGCTTCGTGCCTGGGGCTTCGTGACCGGGCCTGAAACCATGACCTCGCACGTGCGACGTCGATCCCGGCACTTGAAACTTTGAACGTTGAACGTTGAACGTGGCACTTGGAACTTTGAACGTGGAACTTGGAACTTTGAACGTTGAACGTTGAACGTTGAACTTGGCACTTGGAACTTTGAACGTGGAACTTGGAACTTTGAACGTGGAACTTTGAACGTTGAACTTGGCACTTGGAACGTTGAACGTTGAACGTGGCACTTGGAACTTTGAACGCTGCACGCTCAACGCTAATAGTACTGCCGGATATACCCGTACGCCTTCTCGAACAGCTCCTGATCCGTGTGCAGTTTGTACTTGAGCAGCGTGCGCCGCAGCGCCTGCTGCACCTCGCGCTCCCCCTGCGACGTGGTCTTCCAGCCGTCGAATCGCACCTTCTTGACGATGTCGTCGATGTCGGCAACGATGCGCTCCACGATGATGTGCGTGTTGCCGTTCTTCGCCTCGGTGAAGAGTTCGGTGAGCGCCTCCTTCGCGCGGTCGCGCTCCTCGGCCGGGTCGATCGAGCGCTCGGCCTCCACCACCTCGCGCGCCAGCTCCAGTATGGCCTTCAGGAACTCCAGGCTGGTGAGGAATCCCTGCTCGTGCCGTTCGCGCACCTTCTCCAGGCGCTCGCCCAACTCCGTGAACCGCGGGTCGCCGAAGTGCCGCCGCAGCCGCGCTATCAGGCTGATCTCGATCTCGTGCGCCTTGCGCCCCGGCTCCGCGTCCTTCAGGATCTCCTCCAGCACCGCCGCGTCCATCACCAGCGTCTCCACGTCCTCGCGGACGGACTCCACGTGCACGTTCCGGTTGATCAGCTCCACGGTCTTCGCGCCGAGCGCGTGCCAGAGCAGCCGGCCGTTGCCGCCGGGGGGCTTCACCGACTCGTACACCTGCGTCAGCCAGCGGTAATCCTCCTCGTACGGGGTCAGGATCGAGTCCGGCGAGAGCGCCTCCCACACCCGAGCCAGCACCGAGTACTCGGCAGCGAAGCGGTCGCGCGCCGCGTTGTCCGGCAGGCACGCCTGCGCCGCCATCAGCCCCTCGAACCCGCCCACCCCGCGATCCACGTCGGGGAAGAGCGCCAGGCATTTCGCCACCAGCCCCGGCAGCGCCGCGCGCGTCTCCTCGATGTTCGTCACCACCTGCTGCACCGCGCGCTCGTCGAAGTCCAGCGCGCGGGCCACGTCGTCGAAGATACCGATGTAGTCCACGATCAGCCCGTGCGTCTTCTCCTGCCCGAAGGTGCGGTTGGTGCGGCAGATCGCCTGCAGCAGGCCGTGATCCTTCATCGGCTTGTCCAGGTACATCACCTGCAGGATCGGCGCGTCGAACCCGGTGAGCAGCTTGCTCGTCACGATCACGAACCGGAGCGGATCGGCCGGGTCGCGGAAGCGGTCCAGCAGCCGCTCCTCCGCGTCGCGGTCGCGGATATGCTCGCGCCAGGCAGCCGGGTCCGTCGGCCCCCCGCTCATCACCACCGCGCTCGCCTCCGGGCCGAGCAGCTCGTCCATCGCCTGCTTGTACAACACGCAGCACTCGCGGTCGAACGCCACCACCTGCGCCTTGAAGCCGTTCGGCTCCACCTTCGTCCGGTAGTGCCGCACCATGTGCTCCACCACCGCGCGCACCCGCTCCGGGTTCTTCACCAGCACCGCCATCTTCGCCGCGCGCCTGGCCAGCTCATCGCGGTCCGTGTCGTTCAGCTCGCCGGTCATCGCGCGGTACGCCTCGTCGATCGCCTCGCGGTCGATCCGCAGCCGCACCTCCGGCGCCTCGAAGTGCAGCGGCAGCGTGGCCCTGTCGCGGATGGAATCCTGAAACGAGTAGCGGCTCATGTAGCCGCCGGCATCCTCGTCGGCGCCGAACGCCCAGAACGTGTTCCGGTCCGCGCGGTTGATCGGCGTGCCGGTCAGCCCGAACAGGAACGCGTTCGGCAGGGCGTCGCGCATCCTGCGCCCCAGATCCCCCTCCTGGGTGCGATGCGCCTCGTCCACCATCACGATGATGTTCGAGCGTTCGTTCAGCCGCCCCCCCGCCTCGGCGAACTTGTGGATGGTGGTGATCAGCACCTTGCGCGCGTCCGCCGCCAGCAGCGCCGCCAGCTCGCCGCGCGAGGCCACCCCCACCATGTTCGGCACGTCCGCGGCGTTGAAGGTGGCGGTGATCTGCGTATCCAGATCGATACGGTCCACCACGATGATCACCGTCGGGTTCGCGAGCCTCGGGTGCAGCCGCAGCTTCTGCGCCGCGAAGACCATCAACAGGGACTTGCCGCTCCCCTGGAAATGCCAGATCAGCCCCTTCCTCGGCGCGCCCGCCACCACGCGCTCCACCAGCCGGTTGGCCGCCATGTACTGCTGGTAGCGGCCGATGATCTTGATCCGCCGGTGCTTCGCGTCGGTCGCGAAGAGCGTGAAGTTCAGCAGCATGTCCAGCACCACCTCCGGGCGCAGCATGCTCTCGGCCGCCGCGCGCACGTGCTCCAGCCGCCCCTCCTCGGTGTGCTCCTCGTCGCGCCACGGCCCCCAGATGTCGATCGGCATGCGCACCGCGCCGTAGCGGTACAGCTTCCCCTCCGTGGCGAAGGAGAAGACGTTCGGCACGAACATCGCCGGCACGGTACGCTCGTAGATCTCGTTCACCTGGAACGCGCCGTCGAACCACGTGACCGCCGAGCGCGTCGGCGTCTTCGCCTCCCCGATCACCAGCGGCAGCCCGTTCACCGTGAAGACGACGTCGAACCGCTTCTCCACCGCGCCGGCGCGATAGGTCCACTGGTTCGTGACGGTCAGGCGGTTGGCGCCGGGGCGCTCGAAGTCGATCAGCCGCACGGGCACGTGCTCCCCGTTCGGGCCGAAGGGCATCGTCTTCTCGCCGCGCAGCCAGGCGGTGAAGTTCTCGTTGGCGCGCACCAGGCCGTCGGACGCCACCGAGAGGATGCAGGCCCGCAGGTTGTAGATCACCTCGTCGGCGCGGTCGGGCGCCTCGGCGATCTCCGGGTTCAGCCGCACCAGCGCCTCGCGCACCCAGGCCTCCGCCATCGCGTCGCCGGCCGCGCGCGGGATCTCCGAGGCGGGCAGGTACTCCCACCGCGCCGGGCGCAGCTCCGCCCCCAGCGAGCCCACGTATCGGTGCTCCACGTCACGCGTCCCCGCATCGGCGCGGCGCCGCGTGACCGTGTCCAGGATCATCCGCTCGACGGTGTTGGATTCGGTGAAGCTCATGGGAAGATCTCCGAAAGGATGCAGTTCCGGAGCACACGCAGTGCACCGGATGTGGCCAATGTCTGATAGCCAGCAGAAGACAACTCAAGCGATCTTTCAACAATCGCATATTGCTGATCCAATGAAAGGAGCGGGATTTGAAAGGCAGAAAGGGATTTCAATGTAATCGTCGGCTGCGCACTTCCGATCGCAGAACGATCTGACTGTCGCTTCCCGAACGTAGAGTTCAAATAGAGCGTTAAATACCTCCCATCGAAAATCGTTGAATCTGGGATTATGTGCGCTATGTGGCGCTGGAAAACAAATGCAGAATCAAAATCTACGTTGACAGCCACACCGTACGTAGCTCCAACAGCCGTAAACAAGACATCACCCCGCTTTGGTCGTATCCGGCGCGTGAGGTCCTTGTATGTTTCCTCATTGACAAATTTCGTTTGACTCCAATCAACGCGACCCGACGATATGGTCTTAACCAAGAAAAAGGGCACACCGTGATCGGTGAACACTGGTGGCTGGTGTGTGCCATCCGTTATACGGACACATCCCTGAATCAAAGGGATTATCTGACCTGTTTCGATTGCCTGTGCAAACGCATCATGCAATATGGCGGTCTCCGTTGCATCTACGGAGATCGCAAGATTAACATTGGCTTGCTCCACCTCATCCACCCCCCACAACACCTCGGCGATGCGGCGCTGCTGGTCGAGGGGGGGAA
This sequence comes from uncultured Alphaproteobacteria bacterium, assembly GCA_964549365.1. Taxonomy (GTDB): domain Bacteria; phylum Bacteroidota; class Ignavibacteria; order OLB7; family OLB7; genus JAFDZV01. The sequence continues at coordinate 712 of CAZJYH010000237.1, read as the reverse complement.
GGTCGAACTCCTGCACCTTCAATGTCGTCCAGTTGATCGTCGGCGAGAGCGAGCCCACCGATATCTCCACCGCGCGGTTCATGAACCGGTCGCTCATCATGAGAAACGGCAGGAACTCCGGGAGCACCATATCCCGCTTCGCGCGCACCACCATCGCGTGCGCCGAGCAGATGCCGTCCATCTCCGCCACGGCAAGCTTGCGCTGGTAGGCGCGTCGGCGCCCGAAGATGATATCCCCCGTGCGGAAGCGGAGCTTGGTGCCGATCACGTCGCTCCCCTTCCCCCATCGTTTGATATGAAGGTTCCCGGGATCGAGGTCGTCCAACCCGACATAGACTTCATCGGCAGCATTGGCAGGCTCCACACGTTCGTTGATGCTGTCGGCGAACGCGCCGAAGGGGAGGCGGCGCCATTGGCTTCGGTCAAGCCAGGCCGGCAATCCTTGGGCAATGGAGGATGCATCGGGGAGCGCAGCGGGCGCAAGCTCTTTCGCGAGCACGCCGTTGAGCGCACGGCGAACGTCCTCCGCTGAACCGAGCCACGCAGCCAGTGATTTGCTCACCGTGTCGCCGCTCGCGTTCGCCGCTACCGACGAATCGAATTCAGGTGCACTGATGTAGAGCGGGATACTGAGATTGCCGTTCCGCGCCAGCACCTCCTCCTTCGTCACAACCCGCGCAAACCCGGGCACGTCCTCGAAGCGCCGGTACGC
>CAZJYH010000236.1:0-7465 GCA_964549365.1 uncultured Alphaproteobacteria bacterium | reverse complement strand
AGTGTACGTGTACTTCCAGAGGCTGTAGTACTCATTGACGCCGTACGAGCCGGGGACGACCAGACCGCTGCGGGGTGTCTCGGCGAAGACGTACAGGACATCGGGATTGGAGGGGGCGAGCGCCAGCACGATGCGCCGGCAGGAGTCGGGCCAGAATGTCGGGGAGATGTTCGTCCAGCTGGTTCCGTCGGTTGATCGGAAGATCCCCTCGGCGGCGCCTCCGGTTCCGAACGCGGCGTACACTACGCCTCCCGGCGCCATCACCAGCGTGGTATATCCAGACTCGCGTCCCGGCGTGCCGAGAGCGTTGTGCCACGAGGCGCCGCCGTCGGTGCTGCGCATGACGGCCCCGTAGCAGGCCGCGTACACCTCGTCCTGCAGGGCATTGCTGGTGTCGATCGCGATCGTGTTCACGTAGTCGAACGGGGCGTCGGCGATCTGCGGAGTGTTGGCCAGCGTGGCGTCGAGCGGTTTCCATGTGCGCGCGCCGTCGATCGACTTGAAGATCCCGTCGCCGGGGAGTCCGGTGTTGCCGAATCGTGTGCTGTTGGTGCGGTACTCGCCGGTGCCGAAATACCAGATGTTCCGCTTGCCGCGGCGCGTGTCCTGTGCCACGCACGTGACGTTCGGGTTCTGCGAGGGGGATGTCGTGGGTTCCCACGTTGTGCCGGCATCGGCGGAGCGCCACATGCCGCCGGAGATGGCGCCGGCAACGAGCGTCGAGTCATCCGATGCGTCGACGGCGAGAGCGCGGGTCCGACCACCGACGTTGGTCGGACCGCGCGCGATCCACCCCTCCGCGCTCGTTGTGCCCCTCCGGCCGAAGGCTTCGGTGCCGGCGTGCGGCAGCGTTGCCGCATAGGCACGCTCGGCACGGTTGATCCCATATGGGACGTTGCCGGTTGCAGGATCGCGCAGGCGCATCCATTCCCACTCCTCGCGGGCGTGCGGGCTCTCCTCCAGCTCCGGTGGTTGGCGCAGGCCCTGCCACTCCTCGGCCACATCGCTACGCGGCTGTGTGATCGAGGGATCGAGCGCGAGAACCAGCCCGACCAGAAGGGCCGCGAGTGCCGAACAGGTGATCGAGAAGAAGCGGAGCATGGCGACGCCGTTCGTGTTATTGTGATCGTTGACGTACTGCGCAGTCTTCGTGCGCCATGAGGAAGATACGTTCGTGTTCCGATCGATGCGAGCCACGCGGCGTTTCTCGATCGGGTTGTCGATCCATGAGCGACGCTCGCCAGGGGCCGGTGATCGCAGCTCGCATGCGGCGAGTGTGGCATGTACCTGGGAGCGGCAACCGACGCCGCACCGATACTGCTTGCGCCGTTCCCGGCCCCGACCTTAATTGGCACGCATCATGCGTGCCGTCTTCGCGATACTTGCCATGCTGTATACGTTGGGTCTGTTCGGCTGCACGGTGCGGATCGATGAGAGCGATCTGTTCCATCCCGTGCGGGACTCGATGCCCGGCGATCACGCCGGATGTACTCCGGTCGAGATCCGTGTGGGTACGGTGGCCCGCCTGCGCGGCTGGGCGCTCGAATCTCCGCAGAACACGCGGTGGGTGATCTACTGCTATGGGAACGCCGAAACGGCCACTCCCATGCTGTCGATGCTGCAATGGCTTCAGGCCGGCACGGAGAGCAATGTGCTGGTTGTCGACTACCGCGGGTACGGCCTTTCGGACGGGACGCCGTCGCTGGCGGCTCTGCATCACGATGCGCCGATGGTCTACGACTACCTGCGCGACCAATGGGGCGTTGATCCGGGATCGATCTTCGTGATGGGGCGATCGCTCGGGACGGGAGTTGCGTTGAGCATCGCGTCGCAGCGGGGGGTTGCGGGTCTGGTGCTGGTGTCGCCGCCGACGTCGGTTGCCGACGTGGTGCCGGCGTGGCGCGAGCGGTTCCCGTGGTTTCTCCGATGGGCGGTGAGCGAGGTGCGCGCCGACTCGGTGGTTGCGGCATTCCGGCCGCAGCCGGTGGAGATGGTGGCGGCCGTGCGTGCGCCGCTGCTGATCGTTCACGGCACGAGCGACGGGGTGGTGCCGTTTCGCTGCGGCAGAACGATGATCGAGCGTTCCGGCGCCTCGCGGAAGAAGCTGCTCGCCATCGAGGGCGGCGATCATGATGACCTAGTATATCGCGAAGCGCGTGCCCTGGCCGACGTGCGGGATCTGTTGAACGGACGCCCGTTCGAGCCGTAATGATGAAGGCCCACACCGATGGGCCTTCATGATGATCCATGTATTCCGGATTCGTCGGCGTTACTTGATCGAGTAGCTCGCCAGTGAAATCACCCCCAACGCACCGTAATCGTAGAGCACAGGCCCGACGCCCTTCGAGAAGTAGAGATCGCTCGTGGTGGCCAGAGACCAATCGTTCGTGACCGAGTTGAAGACGTACGTGATCAGATGCACGCGCATCACGTCCTTGTACTCGTGTCCGCCGACGGTCTTGGTGAGGCCGGTTTCGGCGATCGTGAACTCCTGCTTGTTGGGCGTGAAGCTCGGCCCGAGCAGCTCGAAGGACCATGTCGAGCCGACGGCCTCATCCTTCAGCATGATGCGCTCGGTTCCGCCCAGCGAATCGACGTTGTAGTACGTCGTGCCGGACTTCCGGGCGAACGTCGTGAGCCCGGTGAGCGAGTTGCTCAGCTTCGTCCAGGTGGTTCCGTTGACCGTGGTGTCGCCGAGCACGGTCATCGTGTAGTTCGAGCGACCCGTGTAGGTCCAGGTGGAGCCCTTCGTCAGCGGGTAGTACTCGCTGGAATTGGTGCCGTTCGGGCTTGCAGGGGTGTCCTTGCCGCAGCCGGCAAGAGCGAGGAGCGTGATGAGGGCGATGCAGGCTTGTACGAGGTTTTTCATGTGCAAGACCATGATTGAATGTGAGCGCGTTGGAGGATCGCGTTAGGCAGGAGGCTGCATGCAGCCTCCTGCCTAACGCATGATACGCCGGCGATGGGCGGCTGAACGGGTGCCGCGATATTACGCGACCTCATAATGCGGTGCAAGCGCCGTGCGGTCTGAAACGATCGAGTATCCAATGAGCCGGACGCCAAACCGATGCCGCCGTGTGAATTCGGCGTTCGTAGTAGATTGCAGGCCACACACGCACCCTCCTCTTCGTTCGACAAGCTCTCCCTGTCGTTTCCGTTCACGTAGCCGGCAATTGGTGAGCACCATGCTGTGGTATCCGCATGCATTATATGATCGCTGTCTTGCGGCGATCGAACGCAGGAGAGATCGCGCCGTCGGTTGGGAGGGAACAGCCTATCGATGCGTACGCATCCTCTACGCCCACAGGGGCGAGGTGCTGTCGGGCGTCGGATGCCGTCGGTATGGCGGGCGGTGGAATCCGCCGACGAGTTTTCGCACCGTGTATGCCTCGGATTCCATTGCCTGCGCGATGGATGAGGCGCTGGCGCACGCACGACGTTACGGCATCCCGGAGTCGGAGCTGACGCCGTTGGTGATCGTGGCGATCGAGATGCAGCTGCATGCGGTACTCGATCTGTGCGACCCGAACATCCGGCGGCGCATCCGTGTGTCACGCGATCGCATGCTGGAGCAGGGGTGGGATCTGCGGGATGCCGACTCGTACGACGGAGTTGCCGAGGAGGCGTTGACGCAGTCGATCGGGCGAGCCGCGTTCGTTGCCGGATACGAGGGGCTGCTGGTGCCGTCGGCTGTGACGCGCGATGCGCGCAATCTCGTGGTATTCCCCGACAAGCTGCTTGCGTCCAGTTCCATGAACGTGATGCGGGAGGATCATCTTCCGAGCGGCAACGCGCCGGTATGCTGATGTGCGTGCATATTTGCATGAAAATATGCTTGAACTATTCCTGGGACGGCCGTATCATGCACGAGTAACAGAGGAGACGGCAGCCATGACAACACGTTCAAAGTCAACACGCAAGAACGCCCGTTCAACGAACAAGTCAACAGTGCGCGGCGCGGCCGCGGCCAGTGCGCGGCCTGTGAAGGCACCGCGTGCGGGGGTGTCCGAGCCGCTCATGCCGTTGGCCGCCAAGAAATCCGATTTCAACGTGGGTACGGGTGCGGCGCCGGAATCGGCCACGCCGAATGTTGCCGAGATTCGCGCGGCGTTCGGAGTCACACAGCCGGTTTTCTCACGGATGACCGGCTTCTCGGTGCGCGCCGTTGCAGCATGGGAACGAGGGCGCGCGCTCAGCGATGCCGCGGATGGTGGAAATGCAGCGCCTGTATGAGGGGCTGGCGGGGGTGATGAATGCGGCCTACATCGCAACCTGGATCGATACGCCTGCTCCCGCGTTCGGGGGCATGAAGCCTCTCGAACTCATCGAGCGTGGCCGGCTCGATCACATCTGGCGCATGATCTTCTTCCTCGAGTCGGGCACCCCGGCATAGATCTGGTGCTCCGCGCGGGCCGCGGCGGCAACGCCTGCGGTGTTCCGTGGGCGGTATCGGGGGCGTGATGAACGACATGTCCGAGCCGTGGGGTTCGGTACGGCGGGGCGCTACAGCACGACGATCTTCCGCGTCAACACACGCATGCCGATCGTCAGGCTGCAGAAGTACGTTCCGGAACGGAGGCCCGAGGTCGGCAGCGGCAGTTCATACGTGCCGGGCTCATACCGGCCGGCGGCGACGGTGCGCTGCAGGTTGCCGAGCGCGTCGTGCAACATCACCGAGATGTCGGACCTCTCGGACAACACCAGGTGTGCCGTCGACGCAGAGGTCGTCGGGTTCGGACCCACCGTGAACGAGGCCCGCATCCCGGAACCGTCCGCTGCGCGGCGCCCCACGCCGGCCGCCGATCCCTTCCACGCATCGTACAGTTTCTGCAGCGTGTCGATCGGCTCGGCCTTCGAAGCCGTGCCGAGCGCAACGCTGATATCCAACGAGAGCGAATCCTCGGAGTCCGTTCCACGCGCCAGCCGGATGAACGCCGAGTGCGACGAGCTGTTGGGTGCGCATCGACTGTCGGCGCCGATGACGTTGGCGCCCTGTAATGCGGCCATCAGCCTATCGGCCAGCGTGCCGGTTCCACGGAGGAAACGTGCCTCCATCGAGTCGAGAATCTGAGGGCCGAGCAGGATGTTCCCCTGTATCGAATACGTCGGGCCGGCTCGGTGCCCCTTGTAGTCCATGCAGTTCGTGCCGGTATACCCGGCGCTTCGGTCCGGTCCCGCAAGCGTCACGACGCCGTACTGGCGAACGCCCGGGTTGGCTGCCACGTCGTGCGCGGTCAACGAGTCGATCGTCGCCTGAGCCGCCAGGCCGCTGCGGAGCAGATCGGCGGCATAGGACTGATTCGCGAAATCGTACTGTGCCTGTGTGTTGACTGCTCCGATCCCCGGGTATATGCCGCTGATGATGTTCGCGTTGAAGGGAACGCACGATGCTCCCGCGCTGCCGATTTCCCCGGTGGTCGGATCGACGGCCACGATCGAGAAGGTATGCTGCGCATGGAGCGCCCCCGAACTCAGCACGCAGATCGCGACGAGGAGGGGGGCAAGCCTGGATATGATGCGCATGATGTTTCCGTTCGGCAATGTTGAAGGTTCAGGTGCGGGACTGAACGGTGTGCGATCCAACAAATCGGCGATCGAACCCTACGATGATACGCTCTGCGCGGCGGCGGCGAAATCCTTCACGGCGCCGGCGGTCGGCAAGCGGAGCGCCCGGCGTGCCATGGCGTGGGCCTCGGCGGCATTCGTTGACCGGATACGAGCCTTGAGCGGTCCCAGGCCCTGCGGTTGCACCGAGAATCGTCGCACGCCGATGCCGATGAGCAGTTCGGTGGCCAGCGGGTGAGCGGCCAGCTCGCCGCAGATCGTCAGCGGAATACCCGCCCGCGTCGCGGCCAGCGCCGTGGCGCGGATCAATCGTAGTACCGCGGGGTGCAGTTCCTGATAGTAGCGTGTCATCGCCTCGTCCGCGCGATCCACCGCCAGCGTGTACTGTGCCAGATCGTTCGTCCCGAGTGAGAAGAAATCGCAGACCTCGACGAGGCGGTCCGCCATGATCGCCGCCGCGGGCGTCTCGATCATCGCGCCGACCGGCATCCTCTCGTCGAACGGCGTCCCTTCGGCTCGAAGCCGTTCGGCGACGCAGTTCAGCACGGCGCGAAACTCCACCATCTCCTCGATCGACGTCACCATCGGCAGCATCACGCGCAGATTCTTCATCGTCGAGGCTCGCAGAAGCGCCTCGATCTGTCGTTCCAGCAGATCCCGGCGTTCCAGCAGGAGCCGTAGTCCGCGAAGCCCCAGCGGCGAGGTGGCCTCGTGTGCCATGTCGGCGCTCAGCTTCTCGCTGCCGATATCGAACAGCCGGAACGTCACCGCCAGAGGGTATGCGCGTTCGGAGAATTGGCGATAGTACGCCAACTGGTCGCCGACGGAGACGTCGATGTCGCGTCCCATCACCAGATACTCTGTTCGCATCAGGCCGATCTCCTCGGCACCGTTCTCAATCGCGACTTCGAGCTCGTCGATCATGTCGAGGTTTGCGGCGATCACGATGCGTTCGCCGTCGAGCGTCTCGGCCGGCAGGTTGCGGAGATCGCCCAACTGCGCCCGTTGCGCCTCGAGTTCCAACTTCCGAAGCCGATAGTGTTCGATGGTTGCAGGGTCCGGATCAATCACAACGCGGCCGGTGTACCCGTCGACGATCATCGTTGCGTGCGGGCGCGCGACCTTGCCGATCTCCTTGGCGCATGCCACCATCGGCAGCCCGAAGGCGCGCGCCAGGATCGCCGCGTGAGAATTCACGCCGCCTGTCTCCAACACAAACGCCGATGCCTTGTTGCGGGCATACAGCACCGTGTCCGCCGGGCTCAGCGTCGCGAGCACCAGCACGGCGTCGTTGTGGAAGTCGTGATCCACCGGCGTCTTGAGGAGGCAACCGATCAGATGCGCCTGCAGCGACCGTATGTCCTCGGCTCGCGTCCGCATGGTTTCGTCCGTAGCGCCGGCGAGGATCTCCGCGATCCGCCCCATCTCGGTGGCGATCGCCGCGTGCGCCGTGGTTCGGTTGGTGCGAATGTGATCGGTGATCGCCGTCTGGAGGGATTCATCGTTCAGCATCATCCGCAGCGCTTCGAAGATCTCGGCGCGATCGCTGACGTCTTCACGCGCCATCAGCTCCACACGTTCAAGCGCCTTGTCCGCCTCGCCGATCGCCGCGTGCAGCCGCTCCACCTCGATGTCGATCTCCTCATCGTCGAGCGAGTGCGCGCGCGGCGCCAGCGTCTCCTTCTGTGCAAGGATGCGCGCATGCGCGATGGCGATTCCCGGCGCGGCCGGGACACCTTCGATGATTCGTTCGGTTTCGGGCATGAAGTGCTCGATGGAATGCTTCTGCGATCGGCGAGAATATAGGGAATGCTTGCGGTTCGTGCGGGGTTCACCAGCAGGCAGGACCGGTACAATCGTGTCTGTCGTCCACACTGTCATTCCCACCACTTGCTCTGCG
>CAZJYH010000235.1:0-7468 GCA_964549365.1 uncultured Alphaproteobacteria bacterium | reverse complement strand
GGGCAGGCCTTCTGCCAGCGTCTGGCCCGTGAAGGGGCGAAGATCATGATCGCGGATATAGCCGACGCATCGGAGGCGATCGACAAGGTGCGCGAGGCGGGGGGCGAAATCGACGCCGTGCATGTCGACGTCACGAGCGAGGAGCAGACGCAGATGATGGCGCGCAAGACGCTCGAGCGCTTCGGACGCATCGACATCCTCGTCAACAACGTGGGGCTCTATCACGAGGAGCCGTTCGAGCTGATCTCCTTCGACGAGTGGCGGCGGATGCTCTCGGTGAACCTGGACAGCCTGTACCTGACCACGCGCGCTGCCCTCCCGGCGATGAAGTCGCAGGGCTTCGGCCGCATCATCGCGCTCAGCTCCGACACGATCTGGCTCGGGACGCCGTACCTGGTGCACTACGTCACCTCGAAGATGGGAGTGATCGGCTTCGTGCGCTCGCTCGCCTCCGAGGTGGGGAAGTACGGCATCACCGTCAACGCGATCACCGTGGGCCTCACCGCAACACAGCGCCCGCCGAACGAGAAGCTTGTCGGGAGCATTCTGGAACACCTGCTCCCGCAGCAGGCGGTGCATCGCGCCGATGAGCCGGAGGATATCGCCGGCGTGGTGGCGTTTCTGGCCTCGCCGGAGTCGTCGATCATCACCGGGCAGACGGTGAACGTGGACGGCGGCGTGGCGCGGCATTAATGGGAAGTCGGACGTTGGGATGCAGTGTGCGCACGTTGAAACAGCGGTGAAGTTCATCGAGCGGTGAACGCGGAACGCGGGGCGGAACAATCTTCCTTGGCGGCTTCGCGTCGTTGCGGGAGGCTTGAAGCAAAGCGGAACGGTGAGAAATGAACGCCGAAGGGCTCAAAGAAGCCGACGTTCGCGGCATCGGTGTTTTTCTCGTCTCCCGTTTTCAGCGTTCGGATTGACACCCATCACTCATAACCCATAACCTGCATGCCGATGCGTCTTGTTGTCAACGGCCGAGAGGTGACCAATCCGGTTGCTCGACGGATCGCCGGTGCGCTGGTGATGCTCGCGGTGATGTTCGTGCTGACGCTGTTGGCGTTGGTGGTGCTCCCGCTCATCGGCATAGCTGTCGGCGTCGGGCTCGGGCTGGGCGCGGTTGCGCTCGGCGGTCTGCTGATCGGCGTGCCGCTTGCCCGTCTGACGACGCGGCGCACGATCGAGCCGCTGGTGCCTCCGCCCGATGCGGGAGCGCTGCCGATCGAGAAGCGCGCGCTTCCCCCCGGCGAAAAGCCGGAGGAGTGACCCGACGCGCCGATTCGATGCGCCGACAACGCCGCACCGGCGGAAAAGAATTACATCCGTCCGCTTGCACGAACCAACGGGCAGACACTATATTCGCAGTCCTCTTCAGCGCGGAAGTGGTGAAATTGGCAGACACGCCATCTTGAGGGGGTGGTGCCCACAAGGCGTGCGGGTTCAAGTCCCGCCTTCCGCACTCAGAATGCCTCGGCAGTCGCCGGGGCATTCGTATGTTCGGCCATGCCGATATCGCCGCTGCACATCCTCACGGGCATACTTGCCGCCGCCGCCGTTGCCTTCCTTTCCCATCGTTCCGGTCTGTTGAGTCGTTCCGGCGCGTGGGCCACGCTCCTGCTTGGAAGCGTCGTGTTCGGTTTGGGCGGCATCGCGTGGAGTGTTCCGCTGCTCGTCTTCTTCGTGCTCAGCAGCCTCCTCTCCCGCTTCGGGCCGAAGCGCAAGCGCCGCTTGCTGGAGCGCCTCGAGGGGACGTTCGAGAAGGGATCCACTCGCGATGCGATGCAGGTGCTCGCCAACGGCGGTGTGGCCGGGATCGCCCTGTTGGTCCATGCGGCCCTGCCGTCGGGCATACTCGCCGCCGCGTACCTCGGCGCCCTCGCCGCTGCCGCGGCCGACACGTGGGCCACGGAGGTCGGGGTGATGGCCCGTCGGGCCCGATCGATCATCACGTTCCGTCCGGTGCCGACCGGAACCTCCGGCGGCATCTCGGTCGTCGGTTCGATTGCGGCGCTCGCCGGGGCTGCCTCGGTGGCGGCGAGCGGTGTGCTGCTCGGCCCGCCCTTCGCCGGGATGTTCCTCGCGGCGGGCGTGAGCGGATTTGCGGGCATGCTGGCGGACAGCATAATCGGAGCTACGCTGCAGGCGCAGTATCGCTGCGTGGTCTGCGGCGCGCCCACCGAACGCCGCGTCCACTGCAACGCGCCGGGGACGCTCACGAGCGGGCTCCGCGCCGTCACCAACGACGCCGTCAACATCGCCTGCTGTCTGGTCGGCGCCCTCGTGGCGGCGGCGTTCGTGCTCTGGCGTCGGGGCTGAGGCGGGTCTGTTCCATGATATGTACGCACACGGCGTGTCGAGACCTCACATGAAAGCGCCGGCGCACGCACCGCCGGCCGGCATTGCGCGGCCTCATTGGACAGTAGTGTCTCAGTTTGAGGGATGCGTCTTGTTCCGAGACGAACACCGCATTCGGAATCGCAGGCCGCCGCTCTGCGGCGGTGGCCACAGAAGAAGGCGCGGCTCCCTATAGATAGGCCGCCGCTCTGCGGCTGAGTGCGCGTCTGTAACGCCAATTGTCAGTGAAGAACCGGGATTGTCATCCGCGTGATACACCCCGATCCAATCGGGGCGTACGCGGGGATCCACATCGAAGCCCCGTGGATGCGCTCGGCAGCTCTTCGAGTCCCGCTTTCGCGGGAATGACGGGCCAAAAGCAACCGTCGTGATTGATACCGACCGGCGCGCGCTCCTGCTTTGCAGACACGCTCTGAGAGTCCATCGGCCCCGAGCGTCGATGACGCAACCGATCTCCCGTTCGTTGTCGGCGACCGGGCGTCAAGCGAGGTGGCGTCCCCCCGGGTGCAGCCTCTTCGGTGCGGCCTCTTCGGGTGCCGAATATCGATAGGATATCCCTCCCCGGTGGTGTCGCTCCGCTCCGACCACCGGCTACGGGCTTCGATCCCTTCGGGTCCGGGATCGTCTCACTCCCGTCGCTCCGGCGACGGCTACGGTTCCCACGCTCCGTCGTTTCTCGAGTTCCGGAGCGTTCGTGCATATCCATTCATCCCGGCGATTGCCGTCGCCCGGCGGCATCCATACGTCGCGGCGTGGTGCGCCGGCTCGTCATCGTACCATCACACATCAACTTCCCATCGTGCGAGCGGTCATCCTGTAGGCCTTGCCCGGCAAGGCATGCGCGTCGCGGGGCCATATCGTTGTGGCAACCCCATGCCCGGCGAACCGCCCATCATCGAATGCCGCTGTCCCGGCGTATGAACTCCACGCAACATCTGTGAATTTTTATGCGTCCAGTTGCATAAACATGCATACGGCTCTATATTGCGTCCGTCGTCGAGTGGCGACGCTTGAAAGGTGAATGTGGCGAATCAACGAACTGTCTCGATTATCGGCGCATCCGGGTACTCCGGCATGGAGTTGCTGCGGATACTTGCTCGCCACCGCTTCGTGCGCATCGGTGCGCTCATGGCGAAGTCCTCCGCGGGACAACGCATCGATGAGATCGACCGATCAGCCTGGGGTATCTCCGATGAATTGGTGCGGGAGTACGATCCCGCCCTGCTCGCGGGGACCGATCTCGTCGCAGTAGCCCTCCCCTCCGGGCACGCCATGAGCATCGTACCGGAGCTTCTCGAAGCGGGGCACGCAGTGATCGATCTGGGCGGAGATTTCCGTCTCGTCGATCCTCTCGTCTACCGTGAATTTTACGGGAGAGAGCATACCTCGCAGCAGCTTCTGCCGGAGTCCGTTTACGGGCTCACGGAGCTGAACCGCTCGCGGATCGCCGGTGCTCGTCTGATCGCCAATCCCGGGTGTTACCCCACGAGCGCGATCCTCCCGCTTGCGCCGTTGCTGCGCGAGCGGGCCATCGAGCCGGACGGGATCGCCGTCTGCTCGATGTCGGGTGTCTCCGGTGCCGGGCGCAGCGCGAGCACGGAGATGTCGTTCTGCGAGGTGAACGAGTCGGTTCGCGCGTATCGTGTGGGACGGCATCAGCACCTGCCGGAGATTCGCGCCGCGCTTGTTGAGGCGGCCGGCGTCCCGGTTTCGCTGACGTTTACGCCGCATCTGGTGCCGATTACGCGCGGCATCCACACGACGATCAACGCGCGTCTGCGTCCGGGCGTCGATGCCGCCTCCGTCGCGGCCGCCTACGAGCGGGCCTACGGCGGAGAACGGTTCATCCGGCTTGCCGGCGACGTTCCCCCCGCGATCAAGGACGTGACCGGCACGAACCGGGTGGACATCGGCTGGCATGTCGACGAGGCGGGGGGGACGGTAACGCTGCTTTCGGTGCTCGACAATATGGTGAAGGGCGCGGCCGGGCAGGCCGTGCAGAACATGAACATCCTGTTTGGATACGAAGAACACGAGGGACTGCGATGATAAACGAGACATTCCACACACCGGTGAGCGGCGGCCTGACGGCCGCTCGCGGCTTTATTGCCGGCGGCATCCATTGCGGCATCCGCAAGAGCAAGCTCGACCTGGCGATCATCAGCTCGGCGGTCCCCGCCGCGGTGGCGGGAACGTTCACGATGAACAAGGCGCAGGCCGCGCCGGTGATCGTCGACAAGTGGCAGCTGCGCCACTCGGAGCTCTGCAGCGCCGTTGTGGTCAACAGCGGCAACGCGAACGCCTGCACCGGTGAGCGCGGCCTGAACGATGCATGGGCGATGGTCCGCGCGGCGGCCGTCGCGCTCGGCGTGCCGGAGCAGCAGGTGCTCGTCTCCTCCACCGGCGTGATCGGCCAGTACCTGCCGATCGAGAAGATCACCGACGGCATCGCCGCGCTCGCGCCGAAGCTCTCGCGCGACGGTGCGCACCACGCGGCTTTGGCGATCATGACCACCGACACCTACTCGAAGGAGTACGCGGTGCGCGTGGATCTGGGGGGCACCGTGGTCACGATCGGTGCGGCGGCGAAGGGCTCCGGGATGATCGCCCCGAACATGGCCACCGTGCTCGGCTTCGTTACCACCGATGCCGCGATCGCGACGCCCGTGCTCGACGAGCTGCTCCGGCGCATCGTGGACGTCTCCTTCAATCGCGTCAGCGTCGACGGGGACACCAGCACGAACGACATGGTGATAGCGATGGCCAACGGCGCCGCGCGCAACGCTCCGCTGCGCCCCGGCACGCCGGAGTATGACCGGTTCAGCGCGGCGTTCGAGCATGTGATGATCACGATGGCGAAGATGATCGCGCGCGACGGCGAGGGGGCGACCAAGCTGATCGAGGTGCGCGTTCAGGGGGCCGCCAACGAGCACGACGCAACCGTGGCCGCGCGCTCGGTGGCGAATTCCAATCTGGTGAAGACCGCCATCCACGGCGAGGACGCCAACTGGGGGCGCATCCTGGCGGCGATCGGCTACAGCGGCATCGAGGTCGACCCCGAACAGATCGCCATCATGCTCGGCGACGCGGCGGTGCTTGCTCCCGGCTACAGCATCGTGATCGACGAGGAGGAGGCGAAGAAGGCGCTCAGCGGCGACGAGGTGGTCATCACCGTCGATCTCGGAGCGGGCACCGCAAGCGCGAGCTTCTGGACGTGCGATCTGACGAAGGAATACGTGCACATCAACGCGAGCTATCGCTCCTGATTACGGCGCACATACCACATGACCATGTATCCCGACTCGACATATGATCCCCGCATGCGGGCCGCCGCGGAACGCCTGCGCGGCCGCACCGTCGTCGCGAAGTTCGGCGGCGCGGCAATCGACGGCGCCGACGGAGCGAACGAGGCGCTCGACGCGTTCGCCGGCGATGTTGCGCTGCTGGCGTCGTGCGGCGTGGCGGTGATCGTGGTGCACGGCGGCGGCGCGGACATCACCGCGATGGCGGCGCGGCTCGGCATCGAGACTAAGTTCGTCGACGGCCGTCGCGTCACCGACGCCGCGATGCTCGACGTCGCGACGATGGTGCTGGCCGGACGCATCAACAAGGATCTCGCGCGGCGCATCACGCTGGCCGGCTGCGGCGCGCTGGGGCTCTGCGGCCTGGACAACGCGCTCGTGACCGCGCGCCGGGGAGCCTCGCCGGATCTGGGCCTGGTGGGCGACGTCGAGGCGGTGAACGCCCCGTTCCTCCGTGGGCTGCTCGGCGCCGGGCTGGTGCCGGTGCTCGCGCCGATCGGCATGGGCATCGACGGCGAGGCGTGCAACATCAACGCCGACGCGGTTGCCGGTGCGGTTGCCGCGGCCGTCGGCGCCGACACGGTGTTGTTCATGAGCAACGTGGAGGGGATCGCCTGCAACGGCGAGACCATCGCGCGGCTCGACGAGAGCGGCGCCCGCGAGTTGATCGCGGCCGGTGCGGTGACCGGCGGGATGATCCCGAAGGTCGGCTCGGCGCTCGCCGCGCTCGATGCCGGCGCAGCGAGCGTGCGGATCGTCGACGGCCGGCCTCGGCACGCGCTGTTGCTGGCGCTGATGAACCCGGCCTCCGGCACCGCCGTGACGCGCGCGCAGCGCTCACGCTATCGTTCGTCGCAGGGCCGTTCGATGCCCGCGCACGCCTTCATCCACACGCATACCGTGAAGGGAGTTCTACCGTGACGAAGAGTCTTCTCACCCTGACCGATATCGACTCCAACGAGCTGGAGGAACTGTTCGCTCTCACCGATGAGCTGAAGGTCAATCGCGCTCGCAGGCCGCTCGACGGCCAGGCCGTGTCGCTGATCTTCCAGAAGCCGTCGCTTCGCACGCGCGTCTCGTTCGAGATCGGCATCCAGCAGCTTGGCGGGTTCCCGGTCTTCATGCCGCAGGAGAGCATCGGCATCGGGACGCGCGAGAGCGCCGCGGACGTTGCGCGTCTGCTTTCGCGGTACTCGGGGGCGATCGTGGCGCGCGTGTTCGATCACGGTCTGCTGGTGGAGTTGTCCGAGCACGCCACCGTGCCGGTGATCAACGCGCTCAGCGACCTGTCGCATCCGTGCCAGGTGCTGGCCGACGCGTACACGCTGCGCATGCATGGCCGGCTCGTGCCGGGCGTGAAGGTGGCGTATGTGGGCGACGGCAACAACGTGGCGAACTCCTGGCTCGAGCTTGCGGCGTTGTACCCGCTGCATCTGGTGATCGGCTGCCCGAACGGCTACGAGCCGGATCGCGCGGCGCTCGAGTATGCGCGCGGGGTCGGCCTGAGCACCATCGAGATCATCAACGATCCGGTGGACGCCGTGCGCGGCGCCGACGTGATCTACACCGACGTCTGGGCCAGCATGGGGCAGGAATCCGAGGCCGCGGAGCGTCGCCGCGCGTTCGCTGAATATCAGGTGGATTTTCGTTTATTGAGCCTCGCGCATCCCGACTGTGTGGTCATGCACTGCCTTCCGGCCCATCGTGGCGAGGAGATCAGTGCGGACGTGCTCGACGGCGAACCGTCCATCGTCTTCGATCAGGCGGAGAACCGCCTCCATGTCCAGAAAGCACTGATGGCACGACTCGTT
>CAZJYH010000234.1:0-7479 GCA_964549365.1 uncultured Alphaproteobacteria bacterium | reverse complement strand
CGGAAGCACGGTTCTGGTCGGCACCCTCGGGCAGCCGATCATCGGGCCGGCCGGCACGTCGAACGCGAACGCCTGGCAGGGCTTCTGGTACACCATCGGCGTGACGCCCCCCTCCGCCGTCCGTGAGGATCGCACAACGTCGAGCACATCGATGGCGATGGCCTGCTCGCCGAATCCATTCTCGACCCAGACGACGCTGCGGGTCCGCGTTCCGCAGGCCGGAGCGGTGCGCCTGACTCTGTTCGATGCGCTCGGACGTGAGGTACGGACGCTCATCGATGGAGAGCGCGAGGCGGGGACGCTTGCCGTGCTCCTCTCCGGCATCGACCTGGTGAGCGGCAGCTACGTTGCGCAGCTTGAAGCGCCCGGCGTGCATGACGCGCTGCGGATCATTGTGGTGAAGTAACACCACACCGCTATCGCTGCTGAAACGACATCCAAATCGACAACTGCAAACACTCAATACAACAACATCAAGACCATGGCTACTCTACGTTTCCGTTCGTTGCTTCTCGCGCTCGTCATTGCCGGCGGGCTTGCGTCCATGCCGTTGCAGGCACAGACTCCGCGGCAGATCAGCTACCAGGGGATCCTCACCAACTCCGGCGGGTCCCCCATCGCCGACGGTAACCACTCCGTCCTCATCAAGATCTACAACGCCGGCGGCACCGAGCTCTTCAGCGAGACCCAGAACACGACCACCGTCAAGGGGCTCTTCAACATCCTCATCGGAGCGGTCACGCCCCTGCCGGGCTCGCTCACCTTCGCCGAGCCCTACTACCTCGGCATCACCGTCGACGGCGGAGCCGAGATGTCGCCCCGCACGCCCATGACCTCCGTTCCCTACGCGCTCAACAGCTCCTCGATCAACGGAGCCTCCGGCGCCATCACGCTCCAGGGCGGCGGCGGCACCACCATCAACCGCGTCGGCAACACGATCACCATCAGCTCCTCCGGCGGCGGGGGCGGCAACGGCATCCAGGGCATCCAGAACTCCGACGGATCCATCGGCATCGCCAACCCCAACGGACCGACCGCGAACATCGCCGTCGCCGACGGTGGGATCGGCACCAGCAAGCTCGCCATCAACGCCGTCACCAACGAGAAGATCGCCCCGTCGGCCGTCACCAACGACAAGATCGTCGCCAACTCGATCACCAACGATCGCCTCAACGGTACCGGCGCCTCCAACGGACAGGTGCTCACCTACAACGGAACCAACGTCGTCTGGAGCACCCCCGCCTCGTTCACGCTCCCGTATGCCGCCACCCAGAGCAGCGCAACCGATCTGTTCGCGATCACCAACAGTGGTACCGCACGCGCCGGGTACTTCCGCAACAGCAACACCGTTCCCACCCAGAGCGCGCTCTACGGTGAGTCGAACGCAACCTCGCCCTCGCTGACGGTGGCGGGCGTCGAGGGGAAGAGCACCAACGGCTTCGGCGTGATGGGATCCGGCGGCGGCTCCAGCGTCGGCGTCTGGGGACGGGTGATCACCGGTCCGACGGCCGGCGCGTTCTACGCCGGAACCGGCGTCGGCGGCTTCAGTGACGCCGGCTACGGTGTCGCCGGCGTCACCTACAGCGCCGGCAGCGCGGGCGTCTACGGTACGGCCAACGGCAACGGCTTCGGTGTCAAGGGCACCAGCACCGCCGGCGGCGCCGGGTTCTTCGAGATCACGACCGCCGCCAACGGCAACAACGCGCTCGAAGGGGCCACCAACGGCACCGGCGCCGGCGTCCGCGGCTTCAACAGCGCCGCCACCGGTTCGACCTCCGGCGTCCTCGGTGAGGCCTCCTCCACCTCGCACGGCGTCGGCGCAACCGGCGGCGTCTCCGGCGTCGTCGGACGCGTCACCCCGACCACCCCCGGCGGCTACTCGGCCGGCGTCCGCGGCATCAACAACGGAACCAGCGGCACCGGCATCGGCGTGATCGGCTACCAGGCCGGCTCCGGATGGGGCGTCTACGGTGAGACCCCGAGCGGCTTCGGTGTCTACGGTCTGTCGACCAACAACTCGGCGGCCAGCGTCGGTGTGCGCGGCGAGACGTTCTCGACGAACGGCATCGCCGTCGAGGCGAAGTACTCCGGAACGGGTGTCGGCGTGGCGCTGGAGCTGGACAACGGCGCGATCCGCGTCGCGGGCGTCAACAAGGCGGCGTTCGTGCACACGGCGACCCCGGCGAACAAGCTGAGCGCCAACGGCACCGACGTCGACAACCCGATGTGCAACGGCGACGCCAACTGCATCCTGATCGTGACGCAGAAGCTGAACCCGTCGGGCATCGTCTACAACAACAGCCCGATCGGCGTGTACTACAACACGGTGCGCAACAAGTGGGAGATCTTCAACGAGAACAACGTCGCGATCCCCAACAACGCACAGTTCAACGTCCTCGTCATCAAGCAGTAAACGACTGCCCGGCGAAAACGCAAGGACTCAGACGGAGGAAGGCCCGCATCCATGCGGGCCTTCGCCGTATCCGGAAGCATCGAATGCCCGGCGCAGAACCGATCGCGCGCCGGCAAATCGCCGTATTACGAGCATCACCGCCGTTTTTCTTCCCGCATAATCAAAATCGCCGGAGATGCCAACCGGAACGCCCGAGGCGGATAATCGGCGGGCGTACATTGTATGACGTACGCTGCGACGGCGCACGATCGCCCATCGCGGGATGATATCCCGGGGCTCCTAACGGATCCGAACCGCGGATCGTTGTGGGGAGTATGCCGGCCCGGACCGGCCTTCGATGTCGATCGGGCCGACCGCGAACGGGGAGGAGAGGGGGGGCTTGGACGGAAAAAAGTTCGAGCGCGCCGATACTGTAATCGCATCCCGCGGAGTCTGTCGCCGCTCCCCACTAGATTGATAGGCGTGGGTGAGAGAACCGGCGAAGAACATGGACGGTTCCGAGGCATCGAAAGAACATGATGATTCCACAGTCAAACATACAGGAGACACACATGACACGAGTCGTACGATACCTTGCCTTGTCGCTTTGCGCCGTTGCAGGGATCACAACAGCGGCCGGCGCTCAGAACCTTGTTCGCGGCGTGATCGGCGCCGGCGGCACCGCCGCCATCTCCGGAAGCACGGTTCTGGTCGGCACCCTCGGGCAGCCGATCATCGGGCCGGCCGGCACGTCGAACGCGAACGCCTGGCAGGGCTTCTGGTACACCATCGGCGTGACGCCCCCCTCCGCCGTCCGTGAGGATCGCACAACGTCGAGCACATCGATGGCGATGGCCTGCTCGCCGAATCCATTCTCGACCCAGACGACGCTGCGGGTCCGCGTTCCGCAGGCCGGAGCGGTGCGCCTGACTCTGTTCGATGCGCTCGGACGTGAGGTACGGACGCTCATCGATGGAGAGCGCGAGGCGGGGACGCTTGCCGTGCTCCTCTCCGGCATCGACCTGGTGAGCGGCAGCTACGTTGCGCAGCTTGAAGCGCCCGGCGTGCATGACGCGCTGCGGATCATTGTGGTGAAGTAACACCACACCGCTATCGCTGCTGAAACGACATCCAAATCGACAACTGCAAACACTCAATACAACAACATCAAGACCATGGCTACTCTACGTTTCCGTTCGTTGCTTCTCGCGCTCGTCATTGCCGGCGGGCTTGCGTCCATGCCGTTGCAGGCACAGACTCCGCGGCAGATCAGCTACCAGGGGATCCTCACCAACTCCGGCGGGTCCCCCATCGCCGACGGTAACCACTCCGTCCTCATCAAGATCTACAACGCCGGCGGCACCGAGCTCTTCAGCGAGACCCAGAACACGACCACCGTCAAGGGGCTCTTCAACATCCTCATCGGAGCGGTCACGCCCCTGCCGGGCTCGCTCACCTTCGCCGAGCCCTACTACCTCGGCATCACCGTCGACGGCGGAGCCGAGATGTCGCCCCGCACGCCCATGACCTCCGTTCCCTACGCGCTCAACAGCTCCTCGATCAACGGAGCCTCCGGCGCCATCACGCTCCAGGGCGGCGGCGGCACCACCATCAACCGCGTCGGCAACACGATCACCATCAGCTCCTCCGGCGGCGGGGGCGGCAACGGCATCCAGGGCATCCAGAACTCCGACGGATCCATCGGCATCGCCAACCCCAACGGACCGACCGCGAACATCGCCGTCGCCGACGGTGGGATCGGCACCAGCAAGCTCGCCATCAACGCCGTCACCAACGAGAAGATCGCCCCGTCGGCCGTCACCAACGACAAGATCGTCGCCAACTCGATCACCAACGATCGCCTCAACGGTACCGGCGCCTCCAACGGACAGGTGCTCACCTACAACGGAACCAACGTCGTCTGGAGCACCCCCGCCTCGTTCACGCTCCCGTATGCCGCCACCCAGAGCAGCGCAACCGATCTGTTCGCGATCACCAACAGTGGTACCGCACGCGCCGGGTACTTCCGCAACAGCAACACCGTTCCCACCCAGAGCGCGCTCTACGGTGAGTCGAACGCAACCTCGCCCTCGCTGACGGTGGCGGGCGTCGAGGGGAAGAGCACCAACGGCTTCGGCGTGATGGGATCCGGCGGCGGCTCCAGCGTCGGCGTCTGGGGACGGGTGATCACCGGTCCGACGGCCGGCGCGTTCTACGCCGGAACCGGCGTCGGCGGCTTCAGTGACGCCGGCTACGGTGTCGCCGGCGTCACCTACAGCGCCGGCAGCGCGGGCGTCTACGGTACGGCCAACGGCAACGGCTTCGGTGTCAAGGGCACCAGCACCGCCGGCGGCGCCGGGTTCTTCGAGATCACGACCGCCGCCAACGGCAACAACGCGCTCGAAGGGGCCACCAACGGCACCGGCGCCGGCGTCCGCGGCTTCAACAGCGCCGCCACCGGTTCGACCTCCGGCGTCCTCGGTGAGGCCTCCTCCACCTCGCACGGCGTCGGCGCAACCGGCGGCGTCTCCGGCGTCGTCGGACGCGTCACCCCGACCACCCCCGGCGGCTACTCGGCCGGCGTCCGCGGCATCAACAACGGAACCAGCGGCACCGGCATCGGCGTGATCGGCTACCAGGCCGGCTCCGGATGGGGCGTCTACGGTGAGACCCCGAGCGGCTTCGGTGTCTACGGTCTGTCGACCAACAACTCGGCGGCCAGCGTCGGTGTGCGCGGCGAGACGTTCTCGACGAACGGCATCGCCGTCGAGGCGAAGTACTCCGGAACGGGTGTCGGCGTGGCGCTGGAGCTGGACAACGGCGCGATCCGCGTCGCGGGCGTCAACAAGGCGGCGTTCGTGCACACGGCGACCCCGGCGAACAAGCTGAGCGCCAACGGCACCGACGTCGACAACCCGATGTGCAACGGCGACGCCAACTGCATCCTGATCGTGACGCAGAAGCTGAACCCGTCGGGCATCGTCTACAACAACAGCCCGATCGGCGTGTACTACAACACGGTGCGCAACAAGTGGGAGATCTTCAACGAGAACAACGTCGCGATCCCCAACAACGCGCAGTTCAACGTCCTCGTCATCAAGCAGTAACGAGAGATCCTCCGGCCCGCCTCCTCGGGTCGACATGAGGGACAACGGCAGGGGCCGCGTGCATGAGCACGCGGCCCCTGCCGCATGTAGAGGCCGGCGCAATACGGCACGATGGGTGCGGCAACATCCCCCGGGCCGTTCGGCGTCATGCTCCCGGCTCGTTCCGGACGGCCGCTGCCGTCCCCGCCCCCTTGAGCCCCCTCAATTGCCGGCGCGCGATTCCCGCGCCCCCCTGCCTGCAGCACTACCACGCACAGCGGCACGAACAGCAACACCCCGCATTTTTTTTTCAGACGATTTGGCGTTGTCGTCGCTCCCCGCCGTTTCTGTCACCGCTCCCGGATACCTTGAATAGCATAACAAACGACGCGCGGCGGTGGTCGGAAGAACCGGATGAAGCAGCACGGATGCACCGCGGTCAACTCTCACGCTTTTTGGACAACGCACATGAACCGTCAAACACGACTTCTCGCTTCGACACTCTGCGCGTTCGCGGGGCTTGCGATGTCGGCAGCGGCCCAGACCCAGGTTCGCGGACTGATCGCTTCGGGCGGCACGGCCGCGGTCTCCGGCGGCACCGTTCTGGTCGGCTCGATCGGGCAGCCGGTCATCGGGCCGGCGAGCGCATCGGGGACCAACGCAGGACAGGGCTTCTGGTACGCCGTCGAATTGAACGCCCCGGCAGCGGTTGATGGAGAGAGCACGACGAGCGGGGCCGCGCTCGCATGCTCGCCGAACCCCTGCGCATCGGGGACGACGCTCCGGGTTCGCGTACCGCGGAGCGGCCGCGTTCGCGTGACCCTCTTCGACGCGCTCGGGAACCAGGCGCGCACGATCGCCGACGATCACTACGAGGCGGGCACGATCAGCCTGTGGCTGGCAACGTCGGATCTCGCAAGCGGCAACTACGTTGTCCGGCTCGACGCGCCGGGCGCGCGCGATGCCGTCAGAATCGTGGTGATGAAGTAGCCACGCTTCGGCCGGCGGCTCCCCCAACAAACAACAAGACAGTTCCTAACTCACTCAATACAAAGGCAATAGAACCATGGCAAACTCACGCTTTCGCTCGCTTCTCCTCGCGCTCGCCGTTGTGGGCGCACTCGCTTCCACTCCGCTGAGCGCGCAGGCGCCCCGGCAGATCAGCTACCAGGGCGTCCTCACCACTTCCGGCGGCTCTCCGGTGGCCGACGGCACTCACTCGGTGGTGATCAAGATCTACAGCACGGGCGGAACCGAGCTGTTCAGCGAGACCCACAACACCTCAACCGCCAGGGGACTTTTCAACATCCTGATCGGATCGGTCAACCCGCTGCCGCCGTCGCTGACCTTCAGCGAACCGTACCTGCTCGGCATCAGCGTCGACGGCGGCGCCGAGATGTCGCCGCGCACTCCGATGGCATCGGTACCGTACGCGCTGAACGGCACCTCGATCAACGGAGCATCCGGACCGGTGACGCTGCAGGGGGGCGGCGGCACGACGATCAATCGGGTCGGCAACACCATCACCATCAGCTCCGCGGGGGGCGGGGGCGGCACGGGTATTCAGGGGGTGCAGAGCTCGGACGGCTCGCTGGTGGTGGCAAACCCGAACGGGCCGACGGCGGACATCGGCATCGCCGACGGCGCGATCGGCTCGTCGAAGCTGGCCGCCGGCGCCGTGACGAACGGCAAGATCGCGCCGAGCGCGGTCACGAACGACAAGCTGGCCAACGGGGCGGTGACCAACGCGAAGATCTCCGGCGCCGGCGCATCGAACGGCCAGGTGCTCAGCTACGACGGCACGAACGTTGTCTGGTCCAGCGTCGCGGGGGGCGGCCTCACGCTGCCGTTCAGCGGCTCCGCGGGTGGCGCCGTCGATGCGTTCGCGGTGACGGCGAACGGAACCGCTCGCGCCGGGCTCTTCTCGGTCAACAACGCAGCGGGGACGACGGTATAGCTCGAAGGAACAACCAACAGCACCTCCGGCTTGCCCGGAGTACT
>CAZJYH010000233.1:0-7495 GCA_964549365.1 uncultured Alphaproteobacteria bacterium | reverse complement strand
GTTGCGTTCGACATCTACGGTCGCACAACATGGCCCGAACATCATGCCACCGCGCGTGAGTTCTTTCAGGCGCTGCACGACGGTGGCTATCTGATCGAACGCGCGGAGGAGCAGTTCTTCGACCCCGAGGCGAACATGTTCCTTCCCGATCGATTCGTCGAAGGGACCTGTCCGGTGTGCGGGCACGAGGGGGCGCGCGGCGACCAGTGCGACAACTGTTCCTCCACCTACAACCAGACCGAGCTGAAGAATCCGATCAGCAAGTTGACCGGCAAGACGCCCGAGTTGCGATCGACGAGCCATTTCTATTTCAAGTTCGGAGACTTTCAACAGCGCCTCGAAACATATGTGGCGTCGCATGAGCGCGACTGGCGCGACCATGTGCTGCAGCAGTCGCGGAGCTGGCTGAATATGGGCCTGGGCGATCGCGCGATCACACGGGATATGAGCTGGGGGATCGATGTGCCGCTGGATGGGTACGACGGCAAGAAGCTCTACGTCTGGTTCGACGCGCCGTTCGGCTACATCACCAACACGAAGGTGCTCACCGGGCGCGGGGGAGACGCCGACGGCTGGCGCCGGTGGTGGCTGGACCCAGAGACCCGCTACGTTGCGTTCATCGGCAAGGACAACATCTGGTTCCATACGCTGATGTTCCCCGCCATGCTGATGGGCTACAACGATCGCGGCGGCGATCAATATCTGGTGCCGGACAACGTTCCGGCCAACAACTTCCTGAATCTGGAAGGGGGGAAGTTCTCGAAGTCCAGGAAGTGGGGGATCGACCTGCGCGACTACCTCGCGGCCTATCCGCCCGATCCGCTGCGGTACACGCTCGCGGCGACCGCGCCGGAGAACAAGGACGCGGACTTCACGTGGCGCGAGTATCAGGCGCGTCTGAACAACGAGCTGGCCGACATCCTCGGCAACTTCGTCAACCGCACGCTGCAGTTCGTGGGGCGCTACTACGACAACGCCGTGCCCCCGCTCACGGCCGTCGAGGGGAAGGAGGCCGAGGTGAAGGCGCTGATGTTGGAGGATCTGCGGCGCGCCTGCGATTCCGCTGCCGACGACGACGCGGTTCTCGACGAGTTGGAACCGAAATATCTCAAGTACTTCACGCGCGCCGATCTGGTGATGCTGCTGGAGCTTGCGCGCGCTCCGAAGCGTGTGGGCGATCTGTACCGGGCCTTCCGGTTCCGCGAGGCGACGCTGGAGACGATGAATGTTGCGCGCGCGGCCAACAAGTACTTCAACGACTCCGAGCCGTGGAAGACGCGCAAGGACGCGCCGGAGCGATGCGCCACGTCGTTGAACATCTGCGTGCAGGTGGTGCGATCGCTGGCGGTGCTCTTCGAGCCGATCCTTCCGCATACGTCGGCCGCGATCTTCGCGATGCTGCGCCACGACGGCGATCGGGCGTGGACCGGAGCGTCTGAGCTGATGATCCCTTCCGGGCACCGACTCGGCGAGGCGGTCATCCTGTTCACGAAGATGGAGGATGATGCCGTGGAGGCCGAGGTGGCGAAGCTGGGCGCGGACGTCGAGAGCGCATCGCCGGAGGCGGCGCCGCCGATCGAGGTGGAGCTGAAGCCGGAGGTGACGATCGACGACGTGATGAAGCTCGATCTGCGCATCGCCACGGTGACCGCGGCCGAGCGCGTGAAGAAGTCCGACAAACTGCTCAGGCTGCAGATCCGCATCGGCACGCTCGAACGGCAGATCGTGGCCGGCGTCGGCAGGCAATACGAGCCCGAGCAACTGGTGGGGCGCCGCATCGTGGTGGTGGCGAACCTGAAGCCCGCCATGTTGATGGGGCAGGAGTCGCAGGGGATGCTGCTGGCCGCAAACTCGCCGGACGGCGTGCCGACGCTCGTCTCGGTGATGGACGACGCGCCCGATGTGCGCGACGGCTTCACGGTCCGTTGATCGCCGCGCGCTGATTTTGGTCGAACGGTGATCCTCGCCGCGCAGCGACGTCGATATCACGGCTCCCGCGCCCGCCCGGCGTGGGGGCCGACGATGCAGTCTTGACTTCCGGCCCGAAACTGCGTAGCATAGCGGGCCCTCGATCCTCATGCCACTTGTCCCGGATGTGATACAGATGAAAAAGGCTGCACGCAGTCTCCTCCTATCCCTGCTGACCGGCTCGGCGCCCGTGCGCCGGCTTCCCGCGCGCGTCGTGCAGCAGCTTGTCGGGTACTACGGCGACTTCCGCCGCTCGCGCGACATCATGAACGAGCTGGACGATGCGTTGAACGCACCGCTCGTATCTCGTTTCTTCAAGCGCTCACCGATCGGTTCCTCCAATCCCCTGCGCACTCCATGATCGTTGTGAAGTTCGGCGGTTCGGTGCTCAACTCGGCCGATGGGCTTCGCCGTGCGTGCGACGAGGTTCAGCGTCTGGGCGGCCCGCTGCTTGTGGTGGTGAGCGCCTTTGCCGACGTCACGAATCGATTGGAGCACATCGCGGAGCTGGCCGTTGTCGACCGCGAGGGTGCGCAGGCGGCGCTCGACGCGTTGATGGAGCATCATCGCGCCATCGCGCGCGACGTCCTGACCGGCGATACGTACGCGGCGTGGTCGGCGGCCGTCGAGCCGTACGCGACGCGGCTGCGTGAAGTTGTCGACGGGCTCGCTATCGTGCGCGACCTGACGCCCCGTACGCTGGATCTGGCGGTCCATTTCGGCGAGCGGCTTTCCTCCTCGCTCGTGCACGCTGCGTTGAGCGCGCGCCGCATCGATCGGGACGTTGCGCATGTGAGCGCGCTGGACGCCATCATCACCGACGCCGGCTTCCGGACCGCCCGGCCGGACATGACGTTGACGCGCGGGCACGTCGACGCGAACCTGCGTCCCGTTCTGGATGCCGGCGGCGTGGTGGTGACCGAGGGGTACATCGCGCGGAGCACCACCGGACAGGTCACCACGATGGGGCGCGAAAGTTCGGACTACAGCGCGACGCTGCTCGGCCGGCTGCTGGGCGCCGAGCGCGTGGTGATCTACACGTCGCTTCCCGGTATTCTCACCGCCGACCCGCGGCTCGTGCCGCATGCACGCACGCTTCCGAAGCTGAGCTACGGCATGGCCAACGCGCTGGCCGAGCTGGGCGCCAAGGTGCTGCACCCACGAACGGTGTCGCCCGCCGAGAGCGCCGCGATGCCGCTGGTGATCACCAGCATCGGCGGCGCCGAGACGACGATCGGGGACGAGGGGTGCGGAGGCTGTTCGATCGTACTGCTGCCGAACGGCACGCTGATCACCGCCGAGACCTCCACGGCCAGCGGTGCCGCCGAGCCGTTCGTTCGGGCGATCGCCGCGCAATCACCGGTGATCTGGCATCGCCGCTTCCGGCGGCGCGTGCAGGTGCTGGCCGTCGCGCGCGCGCCGCATCACGCCCTGCCGACCCATCTGCTCGCCGACGCGCTCGCGGTGGAGTCGCGGGATGTGGCGGTGGTGTCGCTGGTGCGCGAGGAGCCGACCGACGGGCGAACGTTCACCGCCTTCTTCGAGGCGCTCGGCGGGCGCATTCCACTTGCGGTGGAGGGGGCGATCGACGGGCGCGCGATCAGCGTGGCGATCGACCGCGACGATGCTGAAGCGGTGCTTCACGCACTGCATCGGCGCTTCGTGGAAACGGCGGAGGGAGCCGAGCGATGGCTTGCTCCCGCCGGATAACATCGTCGGCCACCGTGTCCCACATGACGAACGCTCCCGCTTGGAGGGGGCCTCGCTCGCGCCGCCGTGCCGTTCGCGCCCTTCTCGCGGTCTGTGCACTCTGCTGCGTTGCGAGCGCGACCGCATCGGCTCAGGTGCCGCAGCTGGACGATACCACTCTCCTCCCGCAAACGCTGAAGGCCACCACCGAACGACTTACCGCGACGCATATCTCCACGCTCGCAACCAACTACGCCCTGTCTGGTGACCGCGTTGCCGGCCGTCTGCGTGCGCGGTTGACCTCAACCACCACGTTGCTGGATGCGTTTTCGACGAAGGACCAGGTGGATGCCGATATGGATGTGGAGTACCGCGTTCCGCGTCCGATGCGGTTGTTCATGATCTCCACGGGGACGCTCACCACCGACGCGCGACGCGAGGGCCAGATCCCGGGATTGAACAACACCGCCAACATCTTCATCGGTGTGGGCGGGCGCGTGGTCGACAGCGCCGAGAATCGCGTGGGGCTTGCCGTGGGGGGCGTGTACGACCGCCAGCTCAACGAACAGGATGTCGGGAGCGGAGTGTACGGCGAGGCGAAGGGGCATCTGGATCTCGCAGGGTACCATCTCTATCTGGACGGGACCGGGCATTGGCACAACATCTCGCCGCGCCACAACAGCAACGTCTCGATCGATACACGGATGGAGCGTGCCTTCGAGGAGGGGGGCGCGATGCAGATTCAGGGACGTTATGAGCTGTTCGGCACGGAGCTCTACCTCAAGCGGAACGAGGATACGGTGGTCAATTACGGCGGGCTCGCCTACGACGGCGTCCAGCGGCGCAGCGAGTCACGTCTGTTCATCGGTTCGCAGTTGTCGTATCCGCTGGCCGAGGCGCTCGGCCTGGACGTTTCGCTCTCGCTCGGCGATCAACGCGTGGGGCACGGGGAGCTGAGCGAAGGGTTGCCGCCGCTGCCGGAGATTCCCGATCCCTATCAGTATCTGCGCCGGGATCTCTCGATCGGTGCGACCATCGAGATGTACTGGTCGCCCGACGATGCCGACGTCAGACTCAACTTGGAGTACTCGACCAACGAGGAGTACAACACAGTGAACGCGGACAGCACCGTCAGCCCCACGGATCTTGCGGGTAAACGACAGACCAACGCGCAGAACGACTACATCACCCGACAGGTGTTGCTGGGCGGGCACGTCGAATATCGACCGTCGCGTGCCGACACCGTCGCGGCGTTCGGCTCGATCTCGATCTTTCGATACGACACCCCAAGTCCGCTGAACTACTTCGACCGGGACGAGCAGTCGATCCAGGCGCAGTTGCGTTATGCCCGTGTCTTCAGCCCGTATATGAACTTCGTGATCTACGCGCAGGCATTTCTGACGCATCAGGTGTATCTCTCCGGGCGCAACAGCAACGACAACAACTGGAACCGCGTGTTCCGCCTGTCGCCGTCGGTGAACTACAGCCCCGGGGCATGGTTCACCAACAGTACGAGCGCCGAGGTGCTGGCCAACTACACCGAGTACGACTTCGAGGGGCGCACGCAGAACATTCGCGGTCGTTCGTTTCGTGAGCTGCGGCTTCGCGACTCGATGGAGGCGGTGATCGCCGGCACGTTGCGTCTACGAGCGAAGGGCGATCTGCGCATCGCCGAGCGTGGGAGCTTCAGTTGGGGACAGTTCGCCGAGAGTCCGCTGGAACGCACACGCACCGAAGGGGTGGAGGCGGAGCTGCTGAGCAGCCTTTTGCGCAACACCACCTTCGGCGTGGGGGCGAGGCTTTCCCGCATCAAATCCTTTCGGACCGATCCGCGGACGCTCGAAATGGTCCCGTTCTCCGACCGGACGTCCTTCGGCCCCACGGCGCGGATCGAGACGCAGATTTCATCGGAGACGGACGTTCAGTTGTCGGGATGGTGGGAGCACAGGTTCGAGGAGAGCCGGCTCGTGAGTCGCGTGCCCAGCCTGTTTCTCACTGTGGAAATGAAGTTGTAGCTTTTCGGGCGCCGCGCCATTGGCAACGGCGTTCGGCCCGTGGCAGTCGCGGGCGTGAGGAGATCATTCCACTTGACCTTGAACATTGGATCACGAGCATCGATTTCTGCTGGATCGGGAGATCCCCAGCACTCGCGAGGAGCTTGCGCAGTTGCCGCGCCTGTTGGAGGCCGTCCGTGAACGTTGCCCCATGAGCGACGCGCAGTTCTTCAACCTGGTGGTGGGGGTAACCGAGGCCGTGAACAATGCCATCGAGCACGGCAATCGCTACGACCCCATGCGCCGCGTGCACTACAGCCTGAGCTGCGAGAGCGACGGCGTACACTGCATCGTGGAAGATGAGGGGGAGGGATTCCACCCCGACGATATCGCCGATCCGGTGAGCCCCGAGAATCTGTTGCAGGAAGGGGGGCGGGGCATCTTCCTGATCAAGGCGTTGATGCAGGGCTTCCAGGCCGTCAAGACCGAGCGCGGCATGCGCATCGAGTTCGTCTGCGCGCGCGAGTGATCGCGCCGTCGGTCGGGCGCATTCCGCAGTACTCCGCACCCCAGCCATATCCCCTCGATCGATGAAGCTCACGCCCCACGTCGTTGCCCGGTTCCTCGCCGAGCCGCTGGTGCAACGACGGTTGCCGCCGGTGCTGGGCGCCGGCTTGCTGATCCTGCTTGCGCCGCTCGCCATGCTCGGCGATCTGCGGGTCAACACCACCCCCTTTCTCCTCCTCGTCTCCCTTGCGGGCCTGCTTCTGTACGGCGGTGTGGCGCTGCTTGTGCGCATCGGCGCCCGGCCTTCCACCGGCTCCATCCTGGCCGTGGCGCTGCTTCTGCGCCTTGCGATGGCGCCGATGACGCCGTCGCTCTCCGACGATGTGTATCGGTACCTCTGGGACGGCCGGCTTGTTGTGGCCGGTATCAACCCGTACCACCAAGTGCCCGCCGATTCGGCGCTGGCCCGGTTTCACGATGCGCTGTTTCGTGCGCAGGGGTATCCGACCACGAACACCATCTACCCGCCCGCGGCGCAGATGATGTTCGCCGGTTGCATGGCGCCGGCCGAACTGGTCGGGGATTTCCGTTTCGGGCTGGTGCTCTGGAAGCTGCTGCTCATCGGCGCCGAGCTGGCGGCGATCGCGTTGATGCTGCGGATTGCGGCGCTTGCGGATGTGCCGCGCGTCCGTGTGCTGCTGTACGCATGGCATCCGCTGGTGGTCGTGGAGCTGGCCGGGCAGGGGCACACCGATGCGCTCTGGGTGCTCGCGCTCGCGCTCGGGCTCTTCTCGTACGCGGCGGCGCGGCAGGGGCGGGGCATTCCCGGCATCGCGTTCGGCGCCGCAGTGCGGCTGCATCCGCTCAGCCTGCTGCCGCTCTTCGCGCGCTATGCCGGGCGTCGTCAGGCAGCCGTCGGCGCCGCGATCGCCCTGCCGTTGCTTCTCACATTCCTGCCGCTGCTGGAGCCGACCGCGTTCGGAACCTACACCACGGTGCTCGGCCGCTTCACCAACTTCTACGAGTTCAACGGCGGCTTCTACCTTGCGGTGAAGGCCGCGCTCGACGCCTGGCACATCAAGCCGTCGAATGCCATCGCGGGCGGCATCGGCACCGGCGTGCAGCTCATGGTGCTGTTGCTCGTGTGGGCATGGCCCGTACGCGATCGATCGGTTCGCAGACTGGCGTTTCGTGCGCTGGTGATCGTGACGGCGCAGATCGTCCTCGGCGCCAAGGTGCACATCTGGTACTTCGCCGCGCCGCTTGCGCTGCTCCCCTTCGCGTCGTGCCGCACGCTGAGCGCCGCGTGGCTGTGGGCCGCGGTCGCCGGCCCCTTC
>CAZJYH010000232.1:1906-7531 GCA_964549365.1 uncultured Alphaproteobacteria bacterium | reverse complement strand
CTCGCGACGATGCGTGGATGCTCGGTCATGAGATCCCGTACCGCACC
This sequence comes from uncultured Alphaproteobacteria bacterium, assembly GCA_964549365.1. Taxonomy (GTDB): domain Bacteria; phylum Bacteroidota; class Ignavibacteria; order OLB7; family OLB7; genus JAFDZV01. Next base: position 7,484 of record CAZJYH010000232.1, on the reverse strand, counting down.
CAGCAGTCGAAGGAGCACAGCAACAATGGCGCCGCCGACGCCATCGCCTCGAACGATGTGTTGTACAACGGCTCGCGCACGTCGATCCTCGAGAACGACCCGGTGCAGTTGCTGATGCGCTCATCGGCGCTCCCGTCGTACAATGCCCTTCGCGACAGTGACCCGCATCGCGAGCTGGAACCGATGCATACGAACGCGATCCCGGGCGAGCCGCTGACCGCCGAGGCGGAAAATCAGCGTCGGATGATCGTCGGCTTCACCGCGGGCTCCGGCCAGGTGTTGAAGAACACTTCGCCGACGATGAACATGCAGAACCTGCTGTATCTCTCCTTCAATCTGAACGGCTCGGATCGGATCGGCGTGGAAGGTGGGAACTCCTCATACATGGCGGCCGGCCGGCCGACTGATCCGGGGGGGAGCGTCGGGCTCAGCATCATCAAGACCGCCACCGGCCCCGACATGTTCGGTTCGCCTTCGCATAACGGCGATATCGGCATGATGGGGATGATCCCGGAACAGCTGCTCGGCAAGCAGACGCCGACGCCGGCTCTGCAGTCGGCACCGACCACGCAGAGTTCGGCAACGCTCGGCACGGGATCGCGGGCATTCGGCAAGCCGTCGCTCGCTCCGCCGAACACTGATGCCGCCAACTCCAAGGTCTCGCCGGTGGTACGCGTCACGCAGTCGAGCGACGACCCGATGGCCGTCCCGGCGCCGACCGAACAGCAGTTGACCTACGGCGGCGTGTTCTACGATCGCCGGATCCAGCTGAGCAATCGGTGGGATCTGTGCGGCCGTCTCACGGTCGGCGCGGCAACAGCCAAGAACGGCAGCTATGTGATGGGCAACGGCCGTGCCTACGCGGCGTTCAGCCCGAACAAGCGTCTGACGTTCACGATGGGTGTCGGCGGCTCGCTTCTGTACAATCCAACCGTGAGAAATCAACAGTCCAGCGGCAACCTCGGCATCTTCTACGGCATCGAGACCGGCTTCTGAGAGCCGCATGAACCGTGGCACCTGCCGGCCGGCAACCGCGAACGGAATCAGTAACGATTACGATACAGGCGCCTTCCGTACCGATTCGGGAGGCGCCTGTCTGCTTCAGCATCAATCCCGAACACGGCATCGCCCCATTCACAGCATCATCAGAGCCATGCGCGCCATCCATCTCGTCTCGGCACTCCTCGTCATGCTCATCCTCGCGCAGGCGCTTCACGCCGGCGAACCGCTCGTGCTTGCCCCCGGCAAGGGATCGGTCTACATCTACGGTGGCTCGGCGAGCGCAACGCGATACTACAATGTCAACGGCGATCTCAAACGCTTCGATACGCTCCGCACCGAGTTCACGGCCACGACTTTCGGCCTGACGGCGAGCTATGGTCTGATCGATGATCTGGAGCTCAACCTCGACGTCCCGATCGGCTACTACTCGCTCACCAGCCAGACACGCCTGCCGGATCGGAGCATCTTCTCACCAACGTATTACGGCCTGGGCGCAACCTACCAACTGGGTCGGGGAAAGGTGAACGCCTCGGTCAGCGCGATGGTGAAGGTTCCCTCAGGATTCCACCACGGCATCTACGACGATCCCCAGCACCCGTCGTTTCTGAGCGACGGATATCTGCAGGCGTCCGCCGGGCTCAACTTCGGATTCAACCTGACGGAGAACTGGTTCAAAGGGAGCATCGCCTACAACTGGCGCGACGAGGAGCCGGCCGACGAGATCCTCTACAACGCGGAGGTCGGACTATCGAAGGTGCCGGGCATCGGGATCTTCGTGGGAATCAACGGCGTGCAGAGCACGGCCGACGCCACGCACCCGACGCACCCGTTCTACGCAGGAGCATCGGGCTCGGAGACCGAGCAGGCACGCATCGACGGCGGACGCGGTGAGTTTCGGACGATCGACCGTGAGAACTTCTTCGCGGTGTATGCCGGCGCCTATGTCAACGTGATCAGCAACTTCTTCCTGAGTGGGAAGTATGCCGTCCGCCTGTTCGGTACCAACACACTGGTGCTGCCGGGAGCATACCTCGGAGCGGGCTACAATTTTTAGTCGCGTTGGGAGTAACTTCAGAACCGATGCGGCGTCGCACTCAACGGCAGCCGAACAAACGCGGGATTGATTGCTTCCAGATCACCGATTCAGCTCGACCATGACCCGCATCAAAGGCCGGTCCCCCGGGACGCCAGGCGCCGCGCGCGTGCGTGGTGGTCGGCAGAGGCCGGGTTGTTGGGTATCGTCGCGCTGACGATGATCTGGGCAACGCGGGCCTCCGCACAGATATCGGTCTATCCACCCGTCCTGTATTCCGGCAACAACGTTCTGACGATCAACGCCTCGAAGGGACTGCGCTCGGTGAGCGGATACCTGGGAGGTCGCTGGACACCGCTGCACACCGGCCTCAGCGCACCCTACGTGAAGGTGACCTCCGCACCGATGTTCGCAAGCTGCGCCAAACGCGTGAACATGTCGGTGTATATCATGCTGACGCGCCCGGCACGGTTGTTCAAGCTGCGGGTGGAGGATTGCGGCGGCGACATCAAGTATTTCGACTTCGCGGATAGCGAGGAATGGAACGTCTACCGCGAGCAGTTCGGCAACGTGATGGTGGGCGCAACGGCGTGCCACACCTTCCGAGTGGATGCACGCGGAACCACCGTTACGATCGACTCGGTATCGAGCCCGTCACCGCTGTTCCAGATTCGCTATCCGTATGGGCGCCCGCCGCTTCGCGTGTCGGTGAGCGGTTCGTTTCTGTACGATGTCTGCTTCAAGCCGTTGAAGCCGGGGTTCACGAAGGTGCCGATCCATGTCTACCTGCGCCGCAAGTATCCGGCCGGGGGGTACACGAACTTCATCGTGGCCGACACCGCATACGTGAACGTCGTGCCGAGACCGGGAACGTCGCCGACGCCGCCCCGGCCGCAGCCACGACCGACACCGCGACCACGGCCACGACTGATCGCACAGCCGAAACCGATCATCATCGAGCGGCCGAAGCCGCGTCCGGCGCCGCGGCCGGTACCCCGACCAGCGCCGCCGGCCGATACGCCGCGCACGCTGCCGCCGACGCTGACGGTGCCGGCACGAAGCGTACCGATCGAGCCCGCTGCGCCGATTGGTCCGGCACCGGAGAAGGGAGGCGACTCCATTCCGACACACACGGAGATGCCGCTCACGGACCCGACCGCGTATCGCGTGATCACGATGCCGACCGCACGTTCAGTGGACTCGGGCAAGATCTTCGCCGCCAACTACGATGCGGCAGGATGGCTGGCCGGATACGGCCTCACCGATCGATTGACGGTGCTCGCCGGCGGCGTATACGTTCCCCCCGCGATCAGCTACAACCTCGTCCTCACCGGCGGAGCCCGGTACGAGTTGTATCGCGAGGGATCGCTGCGCGCCGCCGCCGGCATGCAGGCCACGTACTCACGCACCGACCTGTCGACCATCGTACTGCTCTCGCCGTATGCGGTTGCAAGCCTCGGTGACGACGACAGCCGCATCAGCCTCGGCCTCGGCTATACGTGGCGGCGCCACACTCCGCGCGACAGCGCCGGCCCGTTCACACGCCGGGCCGTCGTCGGCGGCATCGGCGGCGACATCCGCATCGGGTATCATTGGAAGGTGGCGAGCGAAGCCTACGTTCTGGAGGACGCGAGCATCCAACCGCTGGTGACCACGCTGCGATACTTCGGCGAGCATTACGCTGTCGACGTCGGCATCGGCGTCGATCTCGCGATCGCCGGGAGCCGGAAGGGCCACCCCCGCGTTGCCCCCGTCGTCTCGTTGATGTGGGTCTGGTAGGCGCGGCGGAGATATCGAAGAAGCAGGGGGCGGTGCGTGCCTGCACGCGCGCACGGCCCCGATCATCATCAACTCATTGCATATCTCAACGCGATCTGCGGAACGCCATCCTGCATCGCACGATCACGAGCGCACGAGGTCGGCACACGCAGAGACGGCGGGCGCAGAGACGGCGGACGCTCGCGGTCACGGCGTCAGATACGCACGACGGTATAGCGTCCCACGGTGGGCTCGCTTGCCGGGGGCAGCACCTGCCGCCACACCGAACCGCTGACGAGGTAGACGGTGCGCTTGTCGCGGCTGAGCACGCGATGTGCTCCACTCTCGCCGAGACGCCGCGCGGTGCGGAGGTTCATCTCGGGCTGATACTCGTTCCACTCATCGAGTGATTCGATCATTACATGTGCCATGGTTGTATTCCCTGGTGGTTGTGTGTTGTCGTGGTGTTCGATTCGATCGACTCGCAGCGCGTGGCGGCGATGCACGTTCATTCAGCAGAAACGGAAGGCGCGCAATGGACTACGACCACATGTAGTACCCATCGGGGATCGCAAGCAAACAAGACAGTTGGTTTGGATGTTGTTGTGGTCCGCCACAAAGATGCAAAATCGCGGGGGCGCCGCAAAGAACTTTCGTGCGCCGGGTAAATTGGAGAACACCCCGATGCGCCGAAGGAACGCCCATCCGCGGCATCAGGAACAGCACATCCCGGACCGAGGGCCCGGGATGTGCCACCGATCTCACTTCTTGTCGATCGACAGGCCCGCCAGGTCCTTCCCCTGCCCGAGCTGTCCCAGCAGCGTGAGCATGTCGACGGCGCCCCAGTGCTCGCTCACCTTCCCCTGATCGTTGACGGCGGCGACGTCGATCGACATGCAATCGATCTTGCTTCCGGTTGGAGCAAGCCCCGCGAACGGCCCGTTGTGCGTCCCCCGCATGCGCAGGCGCATCGACACCTTGTTCCCCTTGACCACCAGCTCCTCCGGTGTGACGCTCAGGTCAGGAAATCCGGTCTTCAGCGCCACCAGCAACTTCTTCAGGCCCTCGCGGTTCGGCTCCTGACCGGGAGCCGGCGTGTGGTCGACGTAATTGGCGGCGACGTTCGCCTCCATGTACGCGATGTCGGCCTCGTTCATCACCTTCTGCACGAACATCTTCGCGGCCTCCAGATACTTCTGATCCTTGTCGTCCGCGGCCGCAGCCACGGCACCTCCCGTGTTGGCGGCACGCCCATCCGAGGATGCACCGGCATCGCCGGGTCCCGACTTCGAACAACCGATGACAAGCGCACATGCGAGCATCGCACGTGCAAACGGGCAGTAATGGAACGGCTTCATCTGATCTCCTTCCTCAAGGTCTGCAATGAAAATGATGACATGCCCGGCGGAGCGCGCCGGCACGGGGTGAAGTTGCTGCAGACGAATACGAAGAACCGTCATATGCGGATTGCAGACGGAGCGAAGGCCGAGGGCGCAGCGACACGCAACCCTTCGAAACGCGCACGGCCCGCTCCTGAACAGGGACGGGCCGTGCGTGTTTTCTCGATTCATCGGGCGCAGGGCCCGATGAATTCATGGGATCAATACATGTCGCCGCCATGCGGCATCGCGGGCGGAGCTTCCTTCTCCTTCTATGCCTATGGAACGGCATGAGTTGCGGGTGCACCGAGCGCTCCGTCAAGACTACATAGCGCACGCTGCAAGGCGCCCGGACCTCGGACGGCTTGGAAGCCATGTTGCATCCAAAAGTCTAAAAGGCGCGAAG
>CAZJYH010000232.1:0-1896 GCA_964549365.1 uncultured Alphaproteobacteria bacterium | reverse complement strand
CGATTAATCGGCTACATGTACTTCTCGATGTCGTTAATGAAGAGAGAGAGGATATCTCTGTTGGTAATCTTTTTATTACTATTCCCAAGATCCTTGCGAATCTCAAGTAAGACGTCCGCGAAGATCGCCATCAGTCCAGCCGTCTCCACATTAGAACCCGAGGCGGAATTAAAATTCACGGCTCCTTTTCGAAACACGGAGTATTTTTGAATAAAAGCATCGGAACCCCAAATGATAGCCTTGGCGTTGAAGCTGCGGATAAACTCCTGAAATTTGTCTCCATCGTATTGAGCAGATGGGGCTGGAAATAGGTCAAACCATTGCTTCATAAAATCCTCGTACATCTCTACTTTTTTAACGCGATGCTGCTGTTCAATATCCTTTCGACGCTCAAAATATTTTACACCAAACACGGCAATAGCCGATGTTATAACAGCCGCCAATGCAGCCACCAAGGACGCAGAGAACTCCTTCGGGAGGGAGATAAATACAGATAGCAACCACTTCCCAAACTCATACAAACCGAACAACAGGATGGCAAGAGCCACCGAACCTTTAATCAGGCCGATCCAATCAATAGGAGACTTTTTCATGTAATATCCCTAGTCGAATCAATTTCTACAAACAAAAATCTACAGGGCCAGGCAGACGCCTGGCCCTGTAACTTAGCACAAGCTATCAATACATGTCGCCCATGCCGCCGCCATGCGGCATCGCCGGCGGAGCTTCCTTCTCCTTCTTCTCGACGATCGTGGACTCGGTCGTGATGAGCAGACCGGCCACCGACGCGGCGTTCTCAAGCGCAACGCGCGACACCTTCGTCGGGTCGATCACGCCCATCTCGAGCATGTTGCCGTACTTGTCGGAGTAGGCGTTGTAGCCGAAGTCCTTGTCGCCGTCCTTCACCTTCGCAACGATCACCGAGCCCTCGAGGCCGGCGTTGGCCACGATCTGGCGGATCGGCTCCTCGATGGCGCGACGGATGATCGCGATACCGATGTTCTGATCCTCGTTCTCACCGGTCACTCCGTCGAGCGTGGAGAGCGTGCGGATGTAGGCAACGCCGCCGCCCGGAACGATCCCCTCCTCGACCGCGGCACGCGTGGCATGCAGCGCATCCTCGACGCGGGCCTTCTTCTCCTTCATCTCCACCTCGGTGGCGGCACCGATCTTGATCACCGCAACGCCGCCGGAGAGCTTGGCCAGACGCTCCTGGAGCTTCTCACGATCGTAGTCGCTGGTGGTCTTGTCGATCTGCGCCTTGATCTCGTTGATGCGGCGCTTGATGTCGTCGCTGGAGCAGGCACCCTCGATGATCGTCGTGTTGTCCTTGTCGATCGAGATGCGCTTGGCGGTACCGAGGTACTCGACCGTGGCGGCGTCCAGCTTGTAGCCCTTCTCCTCGCTGATGACCATGCCGCCGGTGAGGACGGCGATATCCTCCAGCATCGCCTTGCGACGATCGCCGAAGCCCGGGGCCTTGACGGCCGCAACGCGGAGCGTGCCGCGCAGCTTGTTCACCACCAGCGTGGCCAGCGCCTCACCCTCGATGTCCTCGGCGATGATCAGGATCGAGCGGCCGCCCTGGGCCACCTTCTCGAGGATCGGGAGGAGATCCTTCATCGAGCTGATCTTCTTGTCGTGGATCAGGATGTACGGATTCTCCAGCGCCACTTCCATCGCGTCCGGATCGGTCACGAAGTACGGCGAGAGATAGCCGCGATCGAACTGCATACCCTCGACCACGTCCATCGTGGTCTCGGTGCCGCGGGCCTCCTCGACGGTGATCACGCCGTCCTTCCCCACCTTCTCCATCGCCTGAGCGATCAGCTCGCCGATCGCGTTGTCGTTGTTGGCCGAGATGGCGCCGACCTGTGCGATCTCCTTGGTTCCCTC
>CAZJYH010000231.1:0-7548 GCA_964549365.1 uncultured Alphaproteobacteria bacterium | reverse complement strand
GAAGACCTGCGGTTACGTTCCCTCCCCGTTCCTCGACGCGCAGGCTGAATACCTGCGGCAACGTTCCCTCCCCGTTCCTCGACGCGCAGGCTGAAGACCTGCGGTTACGTTCCCTCCTCGTTCCTCGACGCGCAGGCTGAAGACCTGCGGTTACGTTTCCTCTTCGTTCCTCACTCTTCATTCCTGCACCACGTCTCTCCCGATCGCGCAATTCCCGCTATCTTCGGCGCCATGGCAGAAGCACTCGAACGGCGACTCGGAATGGCGCAGGCGACGGCGCTGAACATGATCGACATGGTGGGCATCGGTCCGTTCGTGACCATGTCGATGGTGGTTGCGGCGATGCACGGGCCGCAGTCGATCGCGGCGTGGCTTGCGGGGATGTTGCTGGCGTTCACCGACGCGTTCGTGTGGTCCGAACTGGGCGCGGCGATGCCGCAGGCCGGCGGCACGTATGTGTTCCTGCGGGAGACGTACGGGCCGGGCAAGCTCGGGCGGCTGATGTCGTTCCTGTTCATCTGGCAGACGATGATCCAGGCGCCGCTGGTGGTGGCCTCGGGGGCGATCGGTTTCTCGGACTACTTCGGGTATCTCTGGCTGCGTCTCGGCGGCGACACGCTGACGTTCGCGGAGCAACATGCCGTTGCCGGGGCGCTGGTGCTGATCCTGCTGGCCGTGCTGTATCGTGGGATCGCCACGCTCGGACGCATCTCGGTGATCCTCGGGATCGGCGTGATCGGCACCATCGCGTGGATCATCGTGAGCGGCCTGACGCACTTCGACGCGTCGCTTGCGTTCACGTACAGCGCCGATGCGTGGGATCTCTCCGGCTCCTTCCTCGCCGGGCTCGGTGCGGGTTGCCTGAAGACCGTCTACAGCTATCTCGGATACTACAACATCTGCCATCTCGGTGGGGAGGTGCGCGAGCCGGAGCGGCTGATCCCGCGCAGCATGTTCATCTCGATCGCCGGCATCGCCGTGCTCTATATCGCGATGAACATCAGCGTGCTGGGCGTGTTGCCGTGGAAGGTGCTCGCGTTCGGAGGCGGCCCGGCGGTTTCGCATTCGGTGATCGAGAAGATGCCGCCGCTGGCGTTGGCTGCGCTCGGGCGCGAGCCGGACAAATATCCGGTGAGCACGTTCATGGAACACATCTACGGCACCGAGGCGGCAACGGCGGTGACGGTGTTGATCCTGGTGGTGGCGTTCTCCTCGCTCTTCGCGGTGGTGCTCGGGTATTCCCGCATCCCGTACGCGGCCGCCCTGGATGGGAATTTCTTCCGCGTGTTCGCGCGCACACATCCGCGCAAGCACTTCCCGCACGTTTCGCTCGTCGTGCTCTGCGCGATTGCCTTCGCCTTCAGCCTCCGCTCCAAACTCGCGGACGTTATCACGGCCATCCTGGCGATGCGCATCGTGATACAGTTCATCGCTCAGGCGGTTGGGGTGATCGTGATGCGCCGGACGCGCCCGGATGTGCGGCTCCCGTTTCGCATGTGGCTGTTCCCGCTCCCCGCGATCGTCGCGATCGCCGCGTGGGGGGCGCTGTTCGGCTCCACGGGTACGTTCATGTACTACGGCCTGGCCGCGATCGTCTCCGGGCTCACGGTCTACCTGGTGCGCGCCCGCTTTCGCGACGAGTGGCCGTTCGATAAGCCCGCGCGCGATGAAGACGGCCTCGAATCCGGTGCCGATGCGTAGCGCGGTTTCTCCGGTGCGTATCGTTCCACGATATCCTTGAACCTCAGCATCTACGTCATGAACCGACTCCTACCGTACGCGCTCCTCGCGCTCATGATCGTCGGCATTTCGCCGCGCAACGTCCATGCTCAGGGGACGACGGGGCCGCGCGTGCTGATCGTGATCGCTCACCCTGACGACGAGTCCGGATTTTCCGCCACGGTCTACAAGATTACGCACGACCTGCATGGGATGGTGGATCTCGCGCTGGTGACCAACGGTGAGGGGGGGTACAAGTACTCCACGCTGGCCGAGGATTATTACGGGCTGGAGTTGACCGACGAGAAGGTGGGTCGCGATCAGTTGCCCACGATCCGCAAGCGGGAGCTGATGGCCGCCGGCAGGATCATCGGCGTGCGGCAGTTCTACTTCCTCGATCAGCTCGATCATCGCTACACGCAGAACGTGGACTCGGTGTTGAACTACGTGTGGGACGTCCCCGCGATCCGCAAACGTTTCGGGGAGATCATGGAGCGGGGCCGTTACGACTACGTCTTCTGCCTGCTGCCGACGCCCGACACGCACGGCCATCACAAGGGGGCCACGATCCTCGCGCTCGAGACCGCCGGCGCAATGCCCGTTGATCGCAGGCCGGTGGTGCTGGCCGGTTCGGTGTCGTCCAAACACGACACCACCCGGACGGTCTTCACCGGGCTGGACCGCTATCCGCTGACGAAGATCGCCGCCGGGGCGCCGCAGTTCACCTTCGACCGCACGCAGAAATTCGGCTTCCGCAATGCGTTGGACTATCGCATCATCGTCAACTGGGAGATCGCCGAGCACAAGTCGCAGGGGACGATGCAGATGCTGATGAATCTGGGCGACTTCGAGAACTTCTGGTGGTTCGATCTGAACGATCCCGCCCGCATGGCGGCCACGCGCGAGCTGTTCGAGAAGTTGAAGGAGAATCATTATCCGTCGAAGACGTACAACTGACGGCGCCGACCGAAAACTCGGGATGTGGAGGACGAATGAACGGAACATCAGTCGGCGTGGGATCGGGCGATGCGCGCCGTAAGATCGGGCTTCAGGGGGTGATGTGTGCTCCCATGGCCGTCGCCTCAACGCGTCGGGGCGAAGCAAATCACAATGCGACAGCCTCTCCGGTTGCAACAGTGCAGTCCGGTGAGATCGCCACGGCCTCGCTTCGCTCGGCCTCGCGAAGACCGGGGCTGTTCATTGCCCGTGAACGACGCATGCGTGCGCTCGGTTTTCTCTCGATGACCGCGTTCTTCCTTACGGCGGTGCTGCTTGCCGGATGTTCAACTCCGGCGACGCCGTCGGACGACCCGCCGTCGCAATCGACGACGACGCGCCGCGTACTGGCGATCTCGACGATGCCGCGCACGGTACCGCCACCGACGGCGCAGGATTACGCCGACGCGGCCGCATTGGCACGATCGGCCGGCGCGAAAGGGGGAATGCTCACCACGACCTGGAGTGCGTTGGAGCCGACGAGCGGCGTGCGACGGTACGAGCAGTTCAAGAAGGATCTATCGGCGCACATCGCCGAGGACGAATCGGTGTGTCTGGGACTGCAGGTGATCAACACCACCACGCGCGAGCTGCCGGCCGATCTGAGGGATCTGGATTGGACCAGCCTGAAGCTGCGCGCCCGCTTCCGTGCGGTGATCGATTCGCTGGTGCCGGCGCTGAACGCGCGTGTGAAGTACCTGTCGATCGGCAACGAGGTGGACGTGTACCTGAACAGCCACCCGGAGGAGTGGAATCCCTATCTCGAATTCTATGCCGAGATGGTGCGATACGTGCACTCGATTGTCCCGTGGGTGAAGGTGGGAGTTACGGGGACATTCGACGGCGTGAGCAAGAAGGTATCGGGCCCGATGTCGTCGTTGAACTTCTACAGCGACGTCTGGATCTTCACCTATTATCCGCTCAATGCGGATTTCACGCCCCGCGCGCCGGAGGGGGTGTTTGCCGATCTGCAGCGGATGACGGCGCTGGCCGGATCGAAGCCGGTGGTGATCCAGGAGGCCGGATATCCCGCATCCGATTCGCTCGGGAGCACCGAGGGGCAACAGGCGACGTTCGTGCGCAATCTGTTCTCGGCCTGGTACGCACAGCGCGGCAGGATCCCGTTCCTGAACTATTTCCTGCTGCACGATTTCCCCCCCGACCTCTGTGATTCACTGGCCGGCTATTACGGGCTGGCGGGCAATCGCAATTTCCGGGAGTACCTCTGCTCGCTCGGGTTGCGGAAGGCCGACGGCACGCCCCGAGCCGCGTGGGAGGTGTTCGTCGAGGAGGGGAAAAAGATTCCGTAGGGACTCGCCGCCGACCGTTCCGGCGAGCCCATGATTTCGGTTGGAGTAGGTCCGCACGGGGCGCAAGGTGCACATTGTCAAGTGTGCCAGATGGTGTGAGATGGCCGCCGGGGATAGGCCGGTTTGACTACGCACGCCGCACGCGGGATGTACGAACAGCGCCGACGAACAATTGACGATATCGTGAACCGCCCTGAGAAATCGGGGCGGTTTTCGTTGCATCCGGTCCAAAAGTGTCACGTTATAAGTGTCACCTCCATTGAAATCACACTTTTGTGTGATTGCAACACCCCCCTGTCGCGGTATAGCTTGCCAGTGCATACGTATATCTCTTAACTCTCAAAGCCCACTTCGCCACCAGTGAGTCATTGAGCGCCGGTTTCTCGGCTGGGGAAAATCGGGGAATCGGTGTTCGGAACAATCGTCCGCACGCGGTGGGGCAGGTGCTCCTCAAGCTTCATGCACGATCAGTGTGGGGATGCATGTAAGTGTGCTGCGGCGGGCAGCTTCTCGAACTGAACGTTGAAACGAACTAGGGAGAGTGACGGCGTTCAGAAACCGGGCCTGATGTGAGCACGCAAACACCAGGCACTCTAATCGGCCCGGTATTCCATTGCGGTACTATGTACCCAGTGGTCGCGGGTACCGTCGATCGAATGGGGGGGAAACGGTACTCTGCGATTCCAGAGCCGGGCCGTCGTTAATTATGGCGGCCCGGCTCTTTTTGTTGGAATCCATCCCGCTGGGTGCCACATATGCCATGGGATTGTCGGGACCCCTCCATATCATTCGGTCGCGGCAAGGGTGGGTGCCTGATCAGACCGCGGTTGTATCTTTCGTGTCGATGCCTGTATCCGGGCATGTACACGACGAATTGAACGTTTGGATCAGTCTAATGGTTAGCACGTGTCGACTTGCCTTTCCCTTCCGTGTGGTGATTGCGTCCGCGATCGCCGGCATCGCGGCCACGATACTCTTCGCCGCCTGTGCTCGGCAGCCCGTCGGCGAGGAGATGGGCTCCGAATCGGATGAAGCGTACGAGAACCCCGCCGCTCTCGGGAACTGGGAGTTCGCGCGCCTGCGTGACCCTGCAACGAACAGCATTCCAACGGGGATCAGACGCGCGGAGTTGGCCCATGCGGCCTCGCTTCCGACGCGCTCGGCCGGGCTGTACAAGGGAGTCGGCGTTGCCGATTACGGCTGGTCGAGTCGTGGCCCGTACAACATCGGCGGGCGCACGCGGGCGCTGGCGCTGGACATCGACGATGAGAACGTTATCCTGGCCGGAGGGGTCAGCGGCGGCATGTGGCGTTCCACCGATGCAGGAGCAACATGGGCGCGCACAACGCTGCGCACGCAGATGCCGGCGGTGAGCTGCATCGCGCAGGATCCGAGGCCGGGGAAGCACGCGGTCTGGTATTACGGCAGCGGCGAGGTGCTCGGCTCGAGCGCATCGGAGAACGGAGCATATTATCAAGGGAACGGAATCTTCAAATCCACGGACGGCGGACGTTCGTGGGCCTCGCTCCCCAGCACCGCCAGCAACACACCGCACAGCTTCGACAACCTCTACGACTTCGTATGGCGCGTTGCGGTGGATCCCTCGAACACCACGAACGATGAGATCTATGCGGCCACCTACGGAGCGATCAGCCGCTCGACCGACGGCGGCACGACCTGGAGGAACGTGCGGGTCAACACCGCGAAGTACTCCGGCAGCACCGACGTTGCGGTGAACGACAGCGGCGTGGTGTATGCCACGCTCTCCTCCGACGGCGGGCTCGGCGGCATCTGGCGGTCGGCGAACGGGACCACGTGGACGAAGCTTGTTCCGCCGAACATGCCGGCAACGTTCGCGCGCATCGTGATCGGCATCGCCCCGTCGAATCCGAACGTCGTCTATTTCCTTGCGGAGACCCCGGGTTCAGGGCATCTGGGGAAGAACTTCAAGGGAGATTCGGTGTGGGGAAGCCTGTGGAAATACACCTACGTCTCCGGCGACGGCACGGGCCAGGGGGGTGTGTGGGAGGATCGTACGCAGAACCTCCCGTCGTTCGGGGGATCGTTCGGCGATTTCAACCCCCAGTTCTCCTACGACATGCACGTGACGGTGAAGCCGGACGATGAGAACCTGGTGCTCATCGGCGGCACCAATCTGTATCGTTCCACCGACGGGTTCTCCACCGGCACGCACACTTCGTGGATCGGAGGATATCGGAACATCACGCTCGACAGCGCCGTGCGCCTGCAGCTGGAGTATCCGAACCATCATCCGGACCAGCATGCGGTGGTCTTCTCGCGCGTGAATTCGAATCGCGTCTACAGCGCCAGCGACGGCGGCGTGCACGTGACCGACAACGTTCGGGCCGATTCGGTGACGTGGCGCTCGTTGAACAACGGCTACCTTACCTCGCAGTTCTATGTGGTTGCCGTCAACCACGCGACGCCCGGCGACAACCTGATCGTCGGGGGGCTGCAGGATAACGGCACGTGGGCCACGCCGACGCTCGCCTCCCCTTCGGTGTGGAACTGGATCGGCAGCGGCGACGGCTCGTTCTGCGCCGTGGCCGACGGGAGATCCTCGGTCTATGTATCGAAGCAGGAGGGGAAGGCGTATCGCGTGCTGCTGAACCCGCAGGGGGAGCTGGACACGTTCACACGCATCGACCCGCTCGGCGGAAGGAACTACCTGTTCATCAACCCGTTCGTGCTCGATCCCGCCGACACCAAGATCATGTATCTCTCCGGCGGGAATCAGCTCTGGCGCAACACCGATCTGACCGGCATCCCGCTCGGGGGAACCGCGCCGACGGCGGTGAACTGGGCCGGACTGGCGAACGCGGGCGTCTCGGCCGCGCAACATATCACCGCGTTCGGCGTCTCGACGGCGAATCCGGCCCATACACTCTACTACGGCACGGACAGCGGGCGGGTGTATAGAATGCCGAACGCGAACGTCGGTGAGCCGACGCCGGTGGACGTGACCACCGCGACGCTTCCGGTGCGCGCGTACGTTGCCTGCATCTCCGTCGACCCGTTGGACGGAAACCGGGCGGTGGCCGTCTTCTCGAACTATGGTGTGAAGAGCCTCTTCCTTACCACCGACGGCGGGGGCACGTGGGCGTCGATCAGCGGCAACCTCGAGGCGAACGCGAGCGGCACCGGTGCGGGGCCGTCGTGTCGGTGGTTCTCGTTTCTGAATCGCGGCGGCGGAACGGTCTACCTTGTCGGCACGAGCGTCGGCCTCTACTCGACCACGAAGCTGAAGGGCGACTCCACGGTCTGGAGTCTGGAGGGGGCCGAAACGATCGGCAACTGCGTGGTGGACGTGATCGACGTACGCCCCTCCGACGGCTATGTCGTTGTCGGCACGCACGGCAACGGCGTCTTCGAGACGCACATCGGGCTGCTCGGTGTCGATGACGGCGCCGGCGTGGCCGATGCCGGCCTGGTGCTCGGGGCGCCGGTACCGAACCCCGTGGTTGCCTCGGCGCGGATCACATTCCACGCCCCCAACGCCCGG
>CAZJYH010000230.1:0-7597 GCA_964549365.1 uncultured Alphaproteobacteria bacterium | reverse complement strand
TGGCGGTTGCGTTGAAGGCCGATTCCGCGGGGCACGGCGCCGCCCACGATAACGAGATCGCATGGGCGACGCCCGACACGGCCGATGAGCCGGCCGCGACTTCGGACACCCCCGTGGAGACGTCGCCCAACCGCTTCCGCACCGAGGGGCGCTGGCGCTACGTCACGCAGCGCGGCACCGATCTGTTCGGCGCCTCCGACCGGGTGAACCCGGGCGACAAGCCGACCGTGATCGACGCGTATCTGTACGGCGTCGCCAAAAGTCTGGGAAAGCCGACGCTCGGGTTGGAGACGATCACCGAGCAGCTGCGCGCCTCGGGCTCCTCCACCGAGCCCTTCAGCTTCTTCGAGGCGCTGCGGCGTACGAGGCGGCGGCGAACAATCGGGACGCGCAACCCGGAACAGGAGTTGGTGGACGCCTACGGCAGGCACGACCTTCCGCGCCTGTACAACCTGCTGCGCGAGTCGATGAGTGCGCGGGCGATGAAGCGCATGATCGTCAACCGGAACCATACGATGGTCGAGCGTGCGGGGAAGCTCATGGCCCAACGCTCGCTCTTCATCGCCGTCGGCTCTGGCCATCTTCCGGGACCGGAGGGGATGATCGAGCTGTTCCGGGATGCCGGGTACACGGTGCGCCCGATGATGCCCACGTTCCGGAACTATATCATCGGGACGGTCGGTGTGCCGCCGGCGACATCGGTATGGCACACGCTCAGCACGGCCGAGGGGGGCTTCGCCGTGGAGATGCCGATGAAGCCGATCGCCTTCCCCGGCGACACGGGCGATCCGATGGAATCGCGCACGCAGTTGTACGCCTGGCCCGATCTCAGCTCCGGCATCTTCTACTTCGCCGGGCACTCCGACGCCGATCTCTCGGACATGCTCTCGGATGAATCGGAACTGCTGGACCGTGCGGCCAACAACACGATCAGCTCCGACGACGTTACGGAGCCTCCCGAGATCGTCGCCGTCGAGCTGGCCGGCCGCACCGGGCGTGAGCTGACGTACACCAACAACGAAGGGCGCCGTGGGCGCACGCGCTACTTCATGCGCGGCATGCGGCTCTACCAGATGGGCGTGGTGGCCGTCCCCGGGCGTGAGCATTCGGCCGATGCCGAGCGGTTTTTCAATTCCTTCACGATGCTCCCGCCTGCGCCGCCCGAGTGGCGGACGCACCTCGGCGCCGACGACGGGTTCAGCGCCCAGTTCCCCGGCGTGCTGCACGTCGTCCATGATTCCGACATGCAAAGGCTGTTCGCCTCGGGCACATGGTACTCCTCGCACGATCGCGGCGCGGGCACCATGCTGCAGATGAGCTGCGCGACGTTCTCCCCGTACTACCGCGCGAAGGATTCGGCGGCGCTCTACGATGACGCCCGGATCTATTTCGCACCATACGCCGATACACTGGGGGCGCCGCGCGCGATCGTGCAGGACGGCGTTCGCGGCATGGAGTTCACGATCGCCGATCACAACGGCGAACCCGGCCTGACGATGCGGCTCTTCCTGCGCGCCGGGCGCATGTATATGCAGGAGTTCGCGGTGCCCGGCGACTCGGTGCTCGCCGGCCTCGTCGCGCGATTCACCGACTCGCTCCGCTTCACGGCCGTCGAGAGCGCGGGCGATCCCTTTACCGACAAGGGGCGTCGAGTGCTGGACGATATCGAGGCCGGGTTGATGAGCCGCGATCGCTCCTTCTTCATGAAGATCCACGCCGTTCAACTCGATACCACGCACCTGCCCCGGATCGAGGCGCTGCTCTCGCGCAAGTGGCCCGACGACAACAGCAACATCGGCCTGCGCGCGCTGTTGCTGGATAATCTGGCCAAGATCCCGCACAGCCGCTCGGCGATGTTCATCGGCGAGCTGTACCCGTCGATCGCCTGGCACGAATCGCTGCGGCACGCCGCCATGCGTGCGCTCGTGACCATCGGCACGCGCGAGGCCATGACGGTGCTGAACGCGATCTTCCGCAGCGAGGCGGCGAAGGGGGAGGATCTCTCGATCCCCATCAGTTACATCGAAAGCACGGGCCGCCATCTGGACCTGTTCTTCCCGTGGCTGCTCGAACAGCCGATGTCCGACGAATCGCTGGAAGCGGTGTATCGCCTGACTCGCACGGCGCTCGACAGCGGAGCGATCAAGCCGGAGATGCTCCGCCCGCACGCCGCCGCGATTCTGGAGGACTGCAAACGAACGCTGGTTGCGATCAGGAACGCATCGCGCGGCAGCGCGGATGATGATGACGAGGAAACGTACAACCGCCTGGCATCGGCGTGGCAGCTCGAACGCCGTCTGCAGGTGCTCGCCGGCCTGTCGCGGCATCTGGACGCCACACCGACCACCGTCGCGCTGCTGAACCGGATCGCCGCGAGCTCCGAACCGATGACGCAATTCGCCGCCGTCCAGGCGCTCGCGCACATGCACCAACCGATACCGCGCGGCATCGTTGCGCGTCTGGCCGCAATGCCGGAGTACCGTACGGAGCTCTACACCACCATGCGCGACGCGGGAGATCTCACCCAGATGCCCGCGAAGCATCGTACGCAGCAGAGCATCGCCGAGGCGCTGCTCGTGCAATGGGTGTTGAATGCCGCCGACGAGGACTCCGTGCGCCGTATCGAGTGCATCGACATCCGACCGATCACCGATGGGGAACGTACCGGGCGCCTCTTCGTCTTCACGTTCAGCGTCGGCGAAGATGAGAGCACCTACATCGGCATCAGCGGGCTGCAGCCGACGGACGGTGTAAGCATCGCGCCGGAGGCGGATCTCGTCTATAGTCACTTCGAAGAGCAGAGCAAGAGATCGCTCGACGAACACGTTGCCCGCCTGCTGAAGGAGTGGCGCGGCGCGCGCTGAAGCGTTCACGTTCAGCATGGTGAAGACCGAATTCCGTCCCGTCTCCCCCGAACCTTGAACCCGTTCAACATCGTGACCCTCGATCCTTCCTCCATCTCACGTCTCCTTCTTCGTCCGCTCTCCCCCGACGACTCGATCGGCGAGCTGACGGAATTGCTGCACCGCGCCTACAGGCAACTGGCGGACATGGGATTGCGATTCGTGGCGACCTATCAGAGCGAGGAGGAGACGCGGCGGCGCACCGAGCACGGCACATGCTTCGTGGGGGTGATCGACGGGCGCATCGTCGCCACCGTCACGTACTACCATCCCTCCGGCGGCGACGGAACGCCGTGGTACGAGCGGCCCGACGTGGCGCACTTCGGGCAGTTCGCCGTGGAGCCCGCGCTGCAGGGGCTCGGCGTCGGCAACCGGCTGCTCGAGCTGGTGGAAGCGCAGGCCCGCGCCGACGGCGCCGCCGAGCTGGCGCTGGATACGGCCGAACCGGCGAGCCATCTGATCGCACATTACGGGCGGCACGGCTATCGCTTCATCGAGCATGTGCAGTGGGACGTGACCAACTATCGCAGCGTGGTCATGAGCAAGACGCTCTGAACGCGATGACGGACACGGCCCGCCGTTGGTAGCGCCGCACCGGCTATATTGCGCCGGAACGTTCTCCCCCTCCCTCTCCGACCATCGCTTCTCCCATCGATCCGACGGGCCGTATCGAATACGGCCTGCGCATGTTTCGCATGCCGACAATGTGTTCCCCGGCGTACATGGCGCATCACCGCGCGCCGTCCGCACAGCGGCGCCATCCCCGATGGCAGTGCCGAGTATCATCGACGATGCAGACACGCGGCCCTTCCGGTACATGGCACGGCCGTTTTATTCACCGACAATTGGAGCATTGCAATGTCCGTACGAATTACTCTTGATCTGTTCAGCGGTCGCCCGAACCCGTACATCGAACTCGACGGCGACGATGCGCGCGAAGCGCTGGCGCGCATGAAGCCGGCCGCAGCGTTGAGCAAGAAGGCGGCGGCCGGAGCCGAGCCGTCGATCCTCGGATACCGGGGGTTGATCGTGGAGCAGATCGGACGCCCGTCGAAGACGCTGCCGCGCACGTTTCGCGCCGTCGGCGGAAGCCTGATCGGCGAGGGGCTCGCGCACCGATCGAGCGACGAGAATCTGGAGGCGCTGGTGTTGAAGCATGTCGAGAAGATCCAGGGGGTCAAGGCGAGGCGCGACTTCCCGAAGGTGTTGGCCGACATGATCGAGACGTCGCGCACGCTGTCGGCCGAGCGGCCGGCCGACGTCGTGCCGTTCCCGAGGGCCGGCTGCGAGTGCGCGCCGATCTACGAGCCGAACTGGTGGAACGACGGCGGCCAGATCCAGAACAACAACAACTGCTACAACTACGCCGCCAATTACCGCACCGACACGTTCGCGCAGCCCGGGCGTGGCACCGGGCAGATCTACACGTCCATCGCCTGCGCCCCCGTGCGTGACGCCTCCGTGCGCGATGCGCTCATCGACACGCCCAAGGACAACAACAAGTGCCCGAAGCGTGGGCATCTGGTGGCGCTGGTGATCGCGCCGGACTTCGAGGGGACCGGCTTCCCCGATTTCCATTGGTACCGCAAGGGACCCACCGGCCGCTGGAGCCACAAGCCCGGAGGCGGGCAGGTCACCAACCTGGACAACAGCGGGAAGGTCATCCTCGATCCCCGAACAGCCGACCGCGGCAGCTACACGGACTTCTGCACCTTCATGGTCGTGATGCATGGGCACATCAAGCTTGCGTGAAGGATCGGCATGGATTGCGGGCGCCCGGATCTTCTCCGGGCGCCCCGATCCCACCTGGCCGCTGACCGCCGCCGATGCGGAGCGGGCGCTCGCGCTGTGGGACGCCGCCGCCGGGACGGTCGCCCCGATTCCCACCGCGCCGCCGCTCGGTTATCGCGGGGCCGTGCTGGCGGCCCCGGACGGCAGGCGCTGGCTGGCGTTCGGCGGCATCGTGGAAATGCGTTCGGATGACGCCGTCGAACGCCGCGCCGATCCTGAGCGTCTGTTCGAGCGGCTGCTTATCGCCGCCGCGCCGGAACCATTGCGTGAGAGGTTGATGGGGTTGATAGGGTAAGCCGGCCGGCGGGTGGATGCGACATATCATCATCGAGGAAGCAGGGTGCCTGCATGCCCACGACAAACAACGCCATGAGAAAATCCGTCGAAGCCACATCAGAGTTCGGCCTGATTATCCGCCGCGCCGCGCTTCCGGCCAGGGGTGTGGCGTACGAGCAGGTTCTCCATGCATTGGAGGGCGATCCACCGCTCGACGCCGACGATGATCTGATCTCGTTCGGCCCGTTGTTCGGCCGGGAGTCGCTCGACGAGTTCATCCGGCGGCTTACCGCGCTGGGCCTGGAGTACTACGACGACTTCTCCCCGCTCGTGTTCGATCTCCCCCGTTGGATGCATCTGCGGGTGGGGTTGATCGAGAACGCCGGGTAAAACAGGTCGCCGGATAATATCGCGGAGGTGGCTGATCGATACCAATTCCTTCAACGAGTCGGTGGTACGAGCCTTCGCCTTTCTCATCGATGAGCAAGGCTTCGCACGCGCCGAGGCGGGCGCTGGGACCGTGTGCTTCGAGCGCGGCGATGTCGTCGTGTCGATTACTCGGGAGCCGCGTTCGTGCGAGATCATCGCATCGGTCGGGCTGCGAAACGATCGCACCACGTGGACGCATGTGATGGACATCGCGCGGCTCGACGGCGCGCCGGAGCCGGCGCGGCTGGGTAACTGCGAGGCGGCGAGCGCCGAAAGTGCTCGGTTCGTGTTGGATGGATTGGCGCGGCTGCAGTGCGAACACGGTGCCGATGCGCTCCGGGGCGACAGGGCGGACTTCGATCGATATGCCGCCGCCGCTCGCGCCCGCAACGCCGCCTACACGGCGAACATGCGCCTCGGGCCGGCTCTCGATGCGGCGGACGCGGCGTGGGCCCGCAAGGACTACGCCGCCGTTGTCGCGTTGCTGGAACCGATTCGCGTGGACCTGGGCGAAACGCATTCCCGGCGACTGGAGTTTGCCCGCAAACGGAGCGATCGATGAGCGCACAGGCAAATCTGAAGTCCGTCATGATCGCGATATTCCGTCGCAAGGGAGAGATAACCTGCGGCACGCAGCCCGTCGATGCGGGCTTGCCGATCGGCGTACGCGTCGCTCTTGCCGCCGCAGGGTCCACCGATGAGCTCCCGGTCCTCTTCTCGGTGAACGACGCCGGCGGCCTCGTCCTTCTGACGACGCGCGGCATCATCACGGCGCACGACTGCTCCGTGTGGGAAATTCCGTACGCCGAGATCGCCGAGGTAGGGGCGGACATGGCCGCCGAGAACCGACGGGGGCATCGAAGCAAGAGCACCTTCGCGATCCTCTCGCTGACCCTGCGCTCCGGCGAAACGATTCATGTCGAGACCGAGCCCGGGATGCCGTACTGGGGCATCCTGAACGCCGTGGAGTTTGCCGTGCGGAGGAGCCGGGCCGAACAGGGGCGAACTCCGTAGCTCCGTCGATGCGCCATCGCGAGCGCGCAGAATGACCCATTGAGGAGACAGGCGAATGGATGATCGGCGAGATATTGATTCTTCACGAGTGCGCATAGGCTGGGATAATGCAACAATCGAACGCGTTCCAAATCCCGGATATAAGATCGAGCGTGATCGTGGCGCTATTTATGTTCTGATAGGGACTGCAGTTCTGGCGTTGCTGTCATGGTTGGGAGCAAGCGAGGGGCTCCTGCTATTGTAAGCGTTCATTGTGCTGACGGTCGCAATGTGCCGTTGGACACCTCGTTTTGCCCGCGCACGCAATCGCAGGTTGGTCACGTTCTGTGTGATCGATCGCAACACGAGGACGATCGTGCTGCGCTTCGTGCGGGAGGACGCATACCGTGGCCCGATGACGTTGATGCTCGACGGCCTGTCGTCCATCGCGTTCCGCGGCATGAGTAAGGATGAACGCGACGGTGCCGGGATTGACCTGTACGTTGGGGAAACGTACACCGCTACCGTCGGGAAATTCGTGTGGCTTGTCGAGGATCTGCACGCCCTCGAACGGCATCTGCGCGCGCTCGGCGTTCCGAGCCGCACCGACGGCATGGTGCCCGAAGCGACGGCGTGGAAGGAGCGTTTCCTGTCGAAGTATCCGGAGTTCCGGTGTAAGGGATGAGGCTAGGGATCGTTTGACGTCGAACACCGGTTGTTGCCTGGATACGGGGGTGTACAGCGTGCGGCGTGTTGGCTGGTGAGAGGTCGCGGAGTCAACTCCGCGAGGACATACACAAGCACCAAGGCTCCGCCCTCTTTCCGTTGGCCCCGAGTTGACTCTGAGGCCCGAGCGACGGCGGTGCCTGTATCCGGAGATATACGGACCTCATGCAGAGCCGCACCGCGGGTGTGGGATCGCCGTGCCAGTCCTTCTCGCGCCCCCATTCTTTTCTGTCTGTATACCGGAGTGTGCATAGTGTGACGGATACCGTCTGCACGGTCGCGGAGTCAACTCCGCGACAACATCGACAAGGGCGCAGCGCCCTCCGCGTTGGGTTCCACACATCCTTCTCGTTCTTCCCTCCTCGCTCTTCTTTTCTTCTGCACCGCCTGTCATCCCCGTCGCAGATCCCGATGCAATCGGGAAGCGAAGCGGAGGGATCTCGGCTGCGGAATTCCCCTCCCCCTACACCCCACGCTCC
>CAZJYH010000229.1:6269-7609 GCA_964549365.1 uncultured Alphaproteobacteria bacterium | reverse complement strand
GACTGTCGATCACCAGCTCCGACGTGAGCAGGTTCACCAACCGCACCGGCTCCCCGTTGTTCCTGCATATCTACAAGTCGGGACGCAACACGCGGCACGACATTCAGGCAAGCGGAGCGGTCCCGGCCGCGACGCGCGAAACGCTCGGCAACTCGTACGAGGTGGAGACGTTGAGCAACGGAATGGACCACGTGATGGTGAAGCTCCCCGAAGGACATTACAAGCTGTGGGGATTCGGGGCGAGCGAGACGGTGACGAACGGCCGATTCGATCTCTACCTGCCGGTCTACTACGCCGGGCAATTCACCAAAGGGAACGATCCCACGGCCATCGTCGGCTCACCGGGAAACGCGGATCGCGTGATCACGGTCGGCTCGTACGACTTCCGCGGCGCATGGGGAAATCTGCGCGCATCGAAGACGAAGCACAACATGATCGTCGGCGCGATATCCCGCTACTCGTGCTCCGGTTACCGCCGCGACGGCGTGATCAAGCCGGACATCACGGCTCCGGGACAATACGCGATATCGGCGGCCTCCCGCACGAGCTCGGGCGACTATTGCCGCATGGCCGCCAGCCGTGAGGCGTTCACGCGAGGCACCGACAGCACCCGCATCACCACCGACGGATACCATATCGCGTGGAACGGCACGAGCGCCGCCACGCCGTTTGTGGCCGGCGTGATAGCGCTGATGCTGGAGAAGAACCCGAACCTCGACGCGCTGGAGATCCATCGCATCCTGACCACGACCGCGCGCACCGACAACTTCACCGGCGCGGTGCCGAATCGAGAGTGGGGCTACGGAAAGATCAACCCCGCCGCCGCGCTCGCCGCAACCCCTTCCCCCTGAGGCGGCAGCGCGGCGCGACGGCCGTCACGCGCCCCCCCACGTTCAATCGAATTTGCCCGTACCGACAATGATCCATCCTGCGAATCGCATCTCATCGATCCTGCTTCCGTTGCTGGGCGCGCTGTTGGCCGTGCATACGGCGACCGTGCGCACGGCGTCCGCGCAGCCGGCTCCGCACAAACGAGCCCTGCTGGTGGGCGTCTCCGAGTACGAACGCGGCGGCCCGAACGACTGGTGGAACCTCAATTGCGGGCTCGACGTGGAGACGCTGCGCGCGCTGCTGGTGTCGAAGTTCGGATTCGAGCCGGGCGACATCATGTTGCTGACCTCGCGCGAGGAGACCACCGCGCGTTCGATCATCGACGCGTTCCGTACGCACCTCATCGACGCGACTCAGCCCGGGGACGTGGTCTACTTTCACTACTCCGGGCACGGCGCGCAGATGCTCGACGACAACGGCGACGAGCCGGACGGCCTGGACGAGACGCT
>CAZJYH010000229.1:0-6259 GCA_964549365.1 uncultured Alphaproteobacteria bacterium | reverse complement strand
CCTCGGACTATGTATCGCGTCAGGATCACAGCCACGACCTCCGCGACGATCTCCTCGGCACGCTGACGAACCAGTTGGAAGCGCGCAAACCCGGCAGCCTGCTCCTCACGTTCGACTGCTGTTTCTCGGGCACGAACACGCGCGGCGGCCGTATGCTCACGCGCGGAGCCGCGTGGCAGGGCCCCCCCCCACCGTTGCCGAAGCGACGCGGCGGCGAGGCCCGCGACGGTGACGGCCCGAGCGGCCTCTTCGCCCCGGCGGAGGGAACCCGCAACACGGTAGTGATCGCCGCCACGCGCAGCGACCAGGTGGCGAACGAGACATCCGACGACAACGACCAGCCCATGGGTCTGCTCACGTACGCGATCAGCAACGCGCTCGCCGATGCGACGCCGACGACCACGTACCGTGACGTCTTCGAGCGCGTCGCCGACCTGATGGCGCGCCGCAGCCGCGACCAGCAGCCACAGTTGGAGGGGAACATGGACCGCGTGGTGATGAGCGGCCTGGCGGCGCCGCCACAACCGTACATCACCGCGAAGTTCATGGGCGATGCGCTGGTGCTTTCGGCCGGCAAGCTGCACGGCGTAACCAAGGGCTCGCGATACGCCATCTATCCCCCCGGCACGAAGGATTTCGCGAAGGCAACGCCGCTGGCCGAGGCGGAGATCACGATGCTGGATTTCACCTCCGCCCTGTTCGGCCCCACCAGCAGCCCGCTCCCGGACATGAGCGGCTCGTCGGGCGCGGTATTCCGCGCTGTGGAGCGGGAACACCGCTACGACGAGAAGCGGCTCGCCGTCGCCGTGCCGGCGTTGGGAGCAGCGCGCCCGGATGACCCGATGCTGAAACGCCTGCGCGGGCTGCCGCTCGTCGACATCGTCGACGGCGACGCGTGGGATGTGCGGCTCCGCTCTTCCAGCCGGGCCGGAGAGACGGGCGCGATGGTGCTGGAGCGCATGGACGGGTCGGTGATCGCGGAGATACCGCGCGGAGGTGACGCCCCGGCCGTGGTGGCGCGCGCCCTCGAAGGAGAGGCGCGATGGCGTTTCCTGCAGTCGCTCGAAAGCGATGACCCGGCCTCCGACGTGCGCATCGCGCTGCGCCTGGTGCCGGTGGACGTGCAGCTCGACGCCAAGGGAAATCCGACGCGCGTGACCGGACGCAGAGACCTGCCGCGCGATGCGGGCGGGAACGCCGAGCTGCGCCCCGGTACGTACTTCATCATCGAGTTGATGAACCCCGGACGGGCCGATGCCTACGCCACCGTGCTCGATCTGCGCGGCGACGGGCGTGTTGGCCCGCTCTGGCCGGACCCTTCCGAGCGCAACGACAACAACATGGTCCCGGCCGATTCCAAATGGCGCTCGGTGCCGATCGCCGCGCCGGCGAGCCCGTGGATCTTCGTGGTGGAGAACACGCCCGGGCGCGAGGTGATCAAGGTGATCGCGACGCGCGAGCAGACGGACTTCAGCCCGGTGCTCGATCCGGAGATGGTGCGCGGCGCGCGCGACGGCACGGAGCCGGCCGCCGCGAAGACGCCGCTCGGCCGACTTCTGAAGGCCGCCACCGCCGGACAACGAGCCGCGCGCGCCAGCGTGGATCCGGCGGAATGGGCCACCGCGAGCACGATGTTCCGCGTGGTTCCCTGACCGCGGCCGATGATTGCGTTTCTCCTGTCAACATCATCCGTCATTCACATGCGCGTCACTACGGCAGCTCTCCTTCTGATCGCGACCATCATCGCCTCCGGCAATGCCCATGCACAGAAGTCGACGACACGGCGTACCGACGCATCGCCCGTGGAACTGGTCCCGCAGATGGGCCTGCGCTACGCCGCAACGGCGATCTCGCTCAGCGACGATGGGCACATCGTGGCCGCGACGAGCGACTCAGGGACGGTGGTAGCGATCTGGGATGCGGGCAACGGGCTGCAGTTCCGATCGCTGCGGACGGGCGGGACCATGCATTTCACCGACGTGGCCGTAAGTCATGACGGGAAGACCGTTGTGACCGCGTGTAGAGATTACATGGCCGGTTCATCGGAGTCGGATACGGAGATGGAGCCATCCGATGTGGGGGTCACGCTCTGGGACGTCGCGTCGGGGCGTCGGATTTGGCACGTCGATGCCCCCCATGCACTCCGAGTTGCATTCGTCCCGAACGCGGATCGCATCGCGGTCGCATCCGGCACCGACATCCTGTTCCTGAATTCCTCCGACGGATCGCCGGCCGGGACTATCACGAATGCCCAGGCGTTGGCCAACGACGAGGTAGCCCGGCTTGCGGTCTCCGGGAACGGCAAATGGATGGTGACCGCCGGGTTCTCCTCCGACAGGATCGCGGTGTGGGATCTCGAGAATCAGACCAGAAGCCGCGTGATATCGACGGTGGACGAAGGCGCAGCCGAGAAGATGATCGAGCTGAGCAGCACGTTCCCCGACGAGCAGGACCAGCCGGCCCTGGAGGGGGATCGTTCGCGGCGGAATCAGCAGCTCGTCACATCCGGCAACATCACGCAGATCGCGATCAGCAACGACGGCTCGTGGATCGCGGCAACCGGCAATCCCGACTTGCACTCTGCCACCCGGCTTTGGAACGCCGGAACCGGGCAGCTGAAGCGGGCCTTCACGTATCTGAATCGCCGGGATCACCTGAGTCACGGATGGAGCGTCGCCTTCACGGCCGACGACAATCTGCTGTTGAGCTTCGAGGGGCTTTCGGCATTCTATGACCTTTCCGGTGAGCAGAGCAGGAGCCTTACGAACTTCGGATCGATGCGCCTCGCATGTAGCGCGAACGGTTCGACCATCGCGATGCGTATGCAGAGGACGGAAACGCCGTTGATCAGACTGATCGACCGACGATCCGGCATACCACTTCACGACCTGCCGAGCTACGTGTTCCCGCCGTCGGAACTGTTCACGGCATCGAACGGACGCTACATGAGCGTCGGCGACGGGAACGAGAAGTCGATCGTCTGGGATCTCGCCACCGGCAGGACATTGCCGTCTTCCGGCAGTGTGGGCGCGATCAGCGCGGACGGTGGGATGTACGCGGCGATGGATTCCGATGGGGTCATCGCCGTTCGCCGAATGAACGACGGCTCGCTCGTACGCACGTTCGACAACCCCGATGCCGACTACTCATACCCCGTGGCCTTCTCGCCGAACGGCAAGCTCCTGGTTGCGACCACCGGGTTCAGCGTGGATGTCTGGAACCTGGAGACCGGCAGGATTCTGGGCGGGCTGGCCGAACGCGTGGAAGCCGACGGCATCCGGTTCAGCGGCGATGGGGGGAGCCTCCTGGTGCAATCGCTCGGCGCATCGGGCGCAACGCCGGAGGAAGTGCATGCCTTCGCCGACCCGTCGAGCAATGGGTCGCGCAAACGCCGACGCTCGGGCTCCAGCGGCCCGAAGTACACGCTCGAGATGTACCGCGCCGACCGGAACGGCGAAGCCCGCCCGAAACCGAGTCGGGAGGACGATGAAAGTTCGACGTCGGACGAGGATGACTTCGACGGCGGCCTGATCGTGGTGGACCTTGCGAAGCGTTCGGTTGTTCGGCGCCTGCCCCCTACCGGCGGCAGCGCCGACATCAGCCCCGACGGCGAGATGGTGATTGCGGCGGATCGGTGGGACGCCGTGCTCTACAGCACCCGCAGCGGCAAGGAGATTCGTCGTATCGAGGTGCTCCCGCACGAGGACGGATGGGTGCCCGGCGGCTTCGCTCCGCGGTTCACGGCCGACGGGAAGTCGATCGTCGAAAGCGCGGACGGCCATACGGTGCGCGAGTGGGATGTTGCTCGCGGTTCGCTCAAGCGGACGATCGCAACGATCAACGATGCGTTGTTGCTCGCCACGGATATTGCTCCGGACGGCAAGCGGATGTTCGCGGTCGGTTCCGACGGATTCGTCTATCTCTTCGGTTTCGTCGACGGAACGGAGGTGGCCCGATTCATCACGACGAACGACGGCGAGCCGCTGATCATCACGCCCGACGGTTACTACATGGCGTCGAAGCCGGCGCTGCGCGCCCTCGCCGTACGATCGGGCGGGCACGCATATCCGTTCGGGCAGTTGGACATTCGCAACAACCGCCCGGACATCGTGCTCACGCGGCTCGGCATGGCGGCGCCGTCGCTGATCGCCGCATACAACGAGGCGTATCGCCGGCGCCTGCGTCGATTGGGATTCACCGAGAAAACCCTGTCGGACGATCGCGCCGCTCCCGTCCTCGAAGTGCGGCGCCCGGCGTCGGCGATCGTCGATCAGCGCGAGCTTGCGCTGTCGATTGCGGCAACGGACAACAATTATCACATTGACCGCATCCTCGTCGAGGTGAACGGTACGCCCGCGTTCGGAGGCACCGGAATTGATCTTCGACAGGAATCGTCCTCGACCATCGACCGCACCATCAACGTCCCGCTTGCGGTTGGCCGCAACGTGGTGCAGGTGTCGGCGGTGAGCAGTCACGGCGCCGAGAGCCTGCGTGAACGCTTCGAGGTGGTTCGAACCGGACCGCTGGAACAACCGGATCTCTACGTCGTGGCAATCGGTGTCTCGAAGTTCGCCGATGCCCGGAACAATCTGACGTATGCGAGCAAGGACGCCCGCGATGTTGCAGGCCGATTCACCCAGATCGCCGACGATCGCTGGCGCTCCGCGCACGTCATCACCATCACCGACGAACAGGCAACACGCGACCACATTCTGGCCGTGCGCGACACTCTCACGCAGGCACGCCCTGGTGATATGGTGGTGCTGTTCGTGGCCTCGCATGGTCTGATCGACGATTCGCTGAACTACATCCTCGCCACGTCCGATATCGACTTCAACGCCCCGGCCGCGCGGGGCCTGCGCTACGAGGAGCTCGAAGGATTGCTCGACGGCGTCGCGGCACAACGGAAATTGTTGCTCGTCGACGCCTGTCATGCCGGCGAGGTCGACAAGGAGAAGGCGGTGCCGCCTGCCGCGGGGAGCCCCGACAAGGCAACCGAACGGATCGCCGCCGCTCGCCATGTGACGACGCGGTCGATTCCACGGTCGACCCGCGTGCGCAACACCCCCGCAGCCGGCGGGACGCTGGAACTGGTCCGGGAGCTCTTCGCGGACCTTCGTCGCGGCTCCGGCGCGGTGGTGATCGCGGCGGCGGGCGCCGATGAATACGCCTACGAGGACGCGACCTGGAGCAACGGAGCGTTTACCTACGCGCTGCTGAACGGCCTCACCGATCGCGCCGCAGACCTGAACCGGGACGGCTCGGTCACCGCCAATGAGCTGCGCGATTACGTCGCACAGTCGGTCATGAGTCTGACCAACGGCCGTCAACGGCCGACGGCGCGCCGGGAGAATCTCGAATTCGACTTCCCGATAACGCGGTAGCACGCCGAGGCGCCATGACCATGCCGGGATCGTCACCTCCGGAGCGATCCTGCGGCGGGGCATGCCACGACCACGACGTCGGCCGTATGCGTTGCGTGGCTTTCCATTTCGTTGAATCAGCCTCCGATCACCGAGCACATTCGATGCACGACGCCGCCGGCGCACGGCGCTCCGACTCATTCGCACGCACCTGCCGCCGGGCGCCCGAGGCTCGGCATGGTATCCCCGACGACTCGGCATGATTTCATACACTCGCACCGTTCAACGGACGCTCGGCGCGCTGACGGCCGTGATGGGCTTGCTCTCGGCGCCCGCGGCCATGCCGATGCCCGCACAGACCGTACGGCCGGAACTGTTCATGCAGGGAGGGCACACGATGCCGCTGCGGTTCGTGGCGCTCAGCCCGGACGCGAACTACCTCGTCAGCATCAGCTTCGAGGCGGCCCTTGTCTCGGATCTCCACAACGATCTGATGATCAAGCGGCTCGATGTTCCCCCCGCCTCCCCCTTCACCTCGATGGGCTTCTCGCCGAGCGGGCGGCTGTTCGCCGCAAGCGACGGGGGACAGGTGCGCATCTGGTCCACCGAGACGTGGCAGCCGCTCACGCCGCTCCACGAACGGAACCGCTCGGACGGCAGCGGCCGCAGGATTCCGTTCGTTGCATGGGGTCGCGACGATGCCGCGATGTTCGTTGCGTGGGATGACGGGAGCGTCCAGATCGTCGACCCGACGACGCGCGCATCGCGTGCGTTCGCGAAGGTGAGCGGCACGGTGTCGTGCATATGGGCCGACGACCGCGTGCTTGCGCTCGGCACGTCGCAGAGAACGATCCATATCCTCGACGGAGCATCCGGCAAGGTGATGCAGACGTGCC
>CAZJYH010000228.1:0-7625 GCA_964549365.1 uncultured Alphaproteobacteria bacterium | reverse complement strand
TGAAGGTGCAGCCCTCGGCATGCCTTGTGTGCTGATCGGTATTCGCATGCGCGCGTGCCGATCGGCGCGGCGACGAACGGGCCCTCTCTTTCGGCTCGGAACGACATGACAACGGCAAGGCCCCCGTATCGGAAACGATGCGGGGGCCTTGCGCGGAATATTCCTTTCGATGAGACGGTGCGCTGATTACCTGATCGGATCCATCAGGCCGCCGCTTCGATGGCGCGCGCGCTTTTGGAATTGCCCACGGTTGATGCTCCCCTCGAACTCGTTGCTGTAGATGATGCGCTCCTTCGCCTCGGCGTTCGCCTTCTGATCGGATGCGCCCCACCCGATCTCATCCGAATGAATGCCGGGTGGGACGCCGGTGCGAAACCCGGTCAGCGCCAGCCGCAATCGTGTGCGGAATGCGCCGTGGAAACATGGTACCGTGAACCGCCAATGCTCTCCGGGCGCGAGCAGAATGCGATGATAGCTGTTGCCGCAGAAACTGCTCGGCATGTACTGAATGTTGCGCCAGGTACCGTCGGTATCGCGCGCCTGCATCAGCATGCACAGGCGGCTGTCGACGGCATTGAACGTCATCGTGTCGCGTGTGGTGTTGACGATGTAGGCCCGGAAGCCTGCATACTCATCCGCGAAGGCGGCGGACTGTCCGGGGCGGGCCGTTACCGTGAACGTGTTCGGCGGGGCCGGCATGTCGGTGCCGTTGGCGATCGCCTCGTTGTCGGAACGCGCCCAGCCGCCCCCTCCGGAGGCGTCGTGTGCGGTGTACGCCATGAAGTTCGTCTCGATCATCGTGTTGAGAACCAGCGTGTCACCGAATTTGGAGGGGACCAGCGGCATGTCGGCAACCGATGGAGCGTTGAGCTGTTCGGCGATGTCGGAGGTGTCCGCGAACGCTCCCGACGGTCGCCCGTCTGCCGGGCGTTTCCGTATGTCGCCGTCGCAGGCCGACCAGCACAGCGCCGCACATCCGACGGCGAGGAGCGCGAGGGCGGTTCGAAAGAGTCGGCTGTGTTCCGGTTGCGCGCCGCGGCGCAACCCGGTGTGACGAGAAGAGCATCGTTTGTCATTCGCGCGCGACATCCGGACTCGAACGTGGCGCGCCTGCGGCTCCACGCGGATACCGTATGGAGACGCTTCGCCGTTCTTCGAACCCCAAGGATCGGGCGAATGATCGGTCCGGACCCCGCATCGGGGTGGGCATGCAGATCGCCGAGATTCTTCAGACTGAGGCACAGCAGTGGTGCCGCGCGAATTGCGGGTGAGAACGTCTCCGGAAGGGCGGTCGAATGCCGCATCTCCTTCTCGATGGCGCATATTCATGGGATCTCCGTTTGCGCCGTCGATCCACCGCCGGAAGCCGTGGACGGAATGCGACGGCGGATGGTACACATGGCAGGCGTCGGCGTTCCGACGTTCTCGTTTCTCTCCCTGCGTTCCTCGAACTTCCGTCTACTCCGTCTCCTCCTCCCGCGTGATGTTCTCCTTCACGGTCCAGCCGTTGTCCTCGCCGAGCGTGACGGTGATCGATCGGATGTTCGCGGGGAAGCTGATCCGAACCGGCGGCAGCACATCCTTCATGTCGAAGGCGTGTCCCTCGTTCGCCGCGCCGAACGTGACGTAGAGCGCGTCGCGCGGGTCGAAGCGCACGAGTGTGTTGGGCCGCGCCGCGACCGCGTAGGCGATGCGTTCGGCGAACCCGATTCCCACGCACGCGCCGTTCGGCGGGACGGTCTGATCCTGGATGATCGTCAGCGGCTCATAGGGTTCTCCCTGCGGGCGTTCGTCCTTGAAGTAATATGTGCGATGCTCGGAGTCGTAGGAGAACGTCACGGCGCGGTTCCCGTAGTAGTCGGCGGGCACCATCTGCGCGATCTCGAACGCGGAGCCCTTCCCCGGAGCGCCGACCGCCGACCATACGAAGCACATGTCGTTCGGATCCCACGAGAAGAGTGCACGTCCGTGCGGGTAGAGATACTTCGCGAACCAGGCGATCGGCAATTGTGATTCGTCGAACCGCCGGAAGAGGATCATGTTGCCGGGCTGCTTCGCGTTGTTGACGAGAACGAGCTGGATGAGATCCACGAGACCTCCCTGATGGTAGATGATGGGATGGGGGACTCGTGGTGAAAATATGATGTCTTCCTCACGGCGGGCAAGTCGGGGAATATCGCATCGCGTTGATGCCCACGCCGGCCGCGGAGGCGGCGTCGCTCGTGGAGGGCCCGACCGCGATCGTGCTCCGCCGAATCGTGCGTCGGTGATACCTTTGCCGTCGGATTTCACGGGCACCGCGGCGCCGTCGCTTCAACGAGCCTGCCGGGTTGCAACACGGGCCGAACGCATGCGCATCCATCTGTTGAGCGATCTCCATCTCGAACACGGTGCCTGCACACCGGAACATCCGCGCGCCGACGTGGTGGTGCTGGCGGGCGACATCGACGTCGGCCTGCGTGGGGTCGCGTGGGCGGCCGAGACGTACGCCGGGATTCCGGTGATCTACGTGCCGGGGAATCACGAGTACTATCGCCACACGATGCCGCGCCACACTGCCGACATGGCCGCGCTGGCGCGCAAGCTTCGCGTGCATCTGCTCGTCGAGTCCGGCGTGATGCTGAAGGGGGTGCGATTTCTGGGCTGTACGCTCTGGACGGATTTCGAGCTGTTCGGCACGCCGATCGATGCCGCGATGGTGGAGGCGGACATCCGCCGCAACGATTATCATGTGATCCGGACGGCGCCGCCGCATCGACGCCTGCGGCCGTCGGATACGATCGCCATGCACGCCTCGGCGCGGTCGTGGCTGGAGCGTGAGCTCGATCGCGCGCCGGACGTGCCGACGGTGGTGGTGACACATCACGCGCCGAGCGCCCGATCGCTGGGGCCGCGTTTTCTCGAAGGCGACCTGATCGCCGCGTCGTATGCGTCGGACCTGACGGGATTGATGGAGCGATGCGGCCCGATGCTCTGGATGCACGGCCACACGCACTACTGCACCGACTACACGATCGGCCCCACGCGCGTGGTGAGCAACGCCTGCGGGTATCCCGTGGCGCCGGTGGATGGATTCAATCCGGAGTATGTGGTGGATCTTTGACGCCGCGCGCCCTTGCGCGTCCGCGCCGTTCGTTGACTGCGGCCGGTGCGGATGTTGGGAGCGAGGTGCGGGCCGAGCCCGCGGGCGTACGTAGTGTCTACGTAGCGGGCCGCGCGATCCTTACGCCGATGTTGCATCGTCCCTCGGCGCGACGTCGCCGAAGCGGTATCCTCGCGTTCGCACGATTCTATCCTGGGAGATCATCATGGAGCAGACACCTGTCATCGTCACGTTCAGTCCCGAAACGACGCATGAGACGACGGCCGCCGCCGGCAAGGCGCTGGGGAGCGCCGCACCGGATCTCGCCGCTGCGGCTCTGGGCGTTGGGACCGGCATCGCTGTGGGAGCAACGCTGCGCGAGATCGCGCGCGATGTGGTCGGTCCCGAGAGGGATGCCGACGCGCTCGCCGCGGACGTGGAGCGAGCACTGGCGGAGCTTTTGGCCGAACAGGCGGCGCAACCTGGAATGCTCGTGACCGCTCGCAACCCGACCGCGTCGATGCTGCAAAGCCTCATCGCCGAACAGCCACCGGTCGCCGCGAAGGTGCGATCGGTCGGCACGCCGAAGTCGCTCGCGAAGGAGATCAAGTTCGACCACGGCGATCTGTTCGGCTGGGCGGGCACGCTCTTCCACATGCTCGTCAACAAGAATCCCGCCGCATGGCGCATGGCGCCCGCCGCCCCCGAGCCGGTCGGGAATACCCTGCGCATCGCCGTGGCCGCCGACTGGGGGACCGGCCTGTACGGCGCGCCGGCCATCGCGCGCACGATCGCCTCCGGCACGTACGACATCATCATGCACCTCGGCGACGTGTACTATTCCGGCACCGAGACGGAGGTGCGTTCGCGGTTCCTCGATCTCTGGCCGCGGAATGCAAACACCAGGCGCCTCGGTCTGAACGGCAATCACGAGATGTACAGCGGCGGGCATGGGTACTTCAATGACGTGCTCTCGGCGTTCGGCCAGGGAGCCAGCTACTTCGCGTTGATGAACGATCACTGGGTGCTCGTCGGGCTCGACACCGCCTACGAGGACAACGATCTGGCGAACGAGCAGGCGGCGTGGCTCAGGGACATCGCGGGCACGGCGGGAGCGCGCAAGATCGTGCTCTTCTCGCACCATCAGCCGTTCTCGCGGTTCGAGTCGCAGGGGAAGGACATCGTCAAAAGGCTGGAGGAGGCCGGGAGGCTGTTGACGAGCGGCCGGATCTTCGCCTGGTATCATGGGCACGAGCATCTCTGCGCCGTCTACGATCGCCATCCGACGTGGAACCTGTTCGATCGCTGTGTGGGGCATGGCGGCATGCCGTACAAGCGGATGAGCAAGCTGCAGCCCGCGGCGACGCCCCATGCCGAGAACGGGGCCGTCTGGCTCGCCGCCGACCCAGCCAGGAAGGGCGAGGCGCCGGCAAGCCTGATCTGGGACGCGCCGAACCCGTTCATCGACGACCCCGACTACGGCGCCAACGGATTCCTTACCCTTGAAATCGAGGGCCCGCACCTCGTCGAGGTACTGCACGCGGCCGACGGGACGGAGGTGTATCGGAGGGCGTTGGCGTAGATGAAAGGGAAGAGTTGATGCGGAGGAGATGATGTGCAGCGAGGCGGCATCAATTCATCGGCGGCGCGGCGATGCCCGGCGAGCGTACCATGTAGAACGTCGCGAGCCCCGGCCGATCCTCCTCGCCGACGCCGACGATCATCTCCACGCCGCTTGCGATGGAGAGCTTGACGCACCCGGGGTTCCATGAGTCGGGCCTCGACGTGAATTCAATACGCGCGACGCGCGGCCTCGAGTTCATCGGGCCGCAGGTCCGGGCGGACGATCCAAAATGATCGCGGCTTCGGTTGCGCCGCCCGCGCAAACGCCCGCCCCGATGCCTCGGGACGGGCGTTCGTTGTTGAGTGCCGTTCGCCGACTGCGCTAACGAACGATCCGGATCTGCTTCTCGGACCGCGTGTCACCGGTCTCGAGGCGCAGCAGATACGTTCCCGCCGGAACCGGCGTCCCGTCGGCCGTCGAGCCGTCCCACGTCATCACGTGCATGCCCGCGCTCTGCTCCACGCCCGAGGCGAGAGTGCGCGCGAGGCGCCCGGCCGCATCGTGGATCGTCACCGTCACGGCCGTCGCGTGCGGCAACGTGTAGTCGATCGTCGTTGTGCCGCGCGACGGGTTCGGATGCGCCGTCAGGTTGAGGCTCGCCGCGAGCGACGCGGCCGTCGCAGGGGCGCGCTTCGGCAGCTCCGGCGGAGTCTCGCGCATCACCACCTCGTACGCCTCGCCGCCGAGGTAGACAGGGTCGCCGTTTTCCTCGATCGAGTACTGATGCACGAACCAGTGATACGTGTCGGGCACGTCCTGCGGTACAGGATCGGGATAGATGAAC
This sequence comes from uncultured Alphaproteobacteria bacterium, assembly GCA_964549365.1. GTDB lineage: Bacteria > Bacteroidota > Ignavibacteria > OLB7 > OLB7 > JAFDZV01. The sequence goes on along the minus strand of CAZJYH010000228.1, from coordinate 2,135 downwards.
TGCACGTGGATCGTCTGCACCGACTCCGGCGCCAGGTCGAATCCCTCGATCGACGCATCGGGCGCAAGGACCTTGATCCACGTGTTCCCCGGTTCCTCGCTGTACGCCTCGACCCCCGTCCCCTGTCGTCCGTTTTCGTTCCACGCGTTGTAGATCTCCGGGCCGAGATTCACCTTGACCTGCACGTAGTCGGTCAGCGGCACTTCCCCTTCGCCGTCGCCCGGTGTGAACGTCAGACGTGACGGGAGCGAGCCGAAGCCCGGATTCGCGACGTCGAGCGGGACGTCGGGATCGTTCTTCCTGTAGATCGTCACGTTCTTCCACGCCACGTTGTTGTTGTTCCATGTGTTCGTCGCAATGCTCGCCACCTCCGCGGCGTGCATCGGGTCGGCGTCGGAGATGAACCGGGCGACGAGGCAGAAGTGCCGTGCGCCCGGATCGTTGAAGCTGCCGGGCGTCGGGACGTTGGCCCACGGGATCTCCACGATCGTCGTCGAGCCGACGCCGAGCGACGTCACCGGCGCGGACCCGACCACGTCGCCGTGGAGGACGCCGCCGACCGAGTAGTTGATCCAGTTGATCTGCCAGCTGGTGTTCGTTCCCGCCTTCGACCAGTAGACGTACACACGGCCGCTTGCGAGCGGTGCGGTGCCGATGTTCTTCAGCTTCACGTACACCCAGTTCGGCTGCCCGCCGATCGGTGTCTGGTCACGATCGTTCCCCGGCAGCAGTCCGTCGGCGGCGTTGCGGATGTAGATCCACGGGCTGTAGCAGCGGATCGCGCAGTTGTTGTCCGGCTCGATCCCGACGTCGGCGGCGCAGTCCGCGATCATCACATCCGGTCCTGTCGTCGGCGTCGTGGCGGTGGCGCATGTGAAGGTCGAGCCCGCGAGCGCGCCGTCGATCGCCTGCACGCATACCTCGTACGTGTGGCCCGGCGCCAGGCCCGTGACGGTCCACGTGCGGTTGTGGTTCACGTTGCCGATCGCCGGCACGCGACGGTACCCGGTCGCCGCATCCGCCATCGGCGTCATCACCAGCGTCCCGGTGGTTTGATCGTACACTCGCATGTTGTACGTCAGCCCGTCCGCGGGCGTCTGCGCGTCGCTCGACGCGTCCCAGCTCGCCGTCACGGACTTCCATGTGGCCGAGATCGTCAGCCCGGTTGGTGCCGTCGGCACCGTGTTCGCCGAGGCGCCGCACACGTTGCGGTAGATCTTCGACGTCGCGGTCGACGTTCCCGTCTCGTATCCGGCCGCGAGGATGTCGATCAGTCCGTCCTTGTCGAAATCTCCCCAGCCCGCCTGACCTTCCATGATGCCGTTCAGGCCGGCGTTGGCGTCCACGGTGAACGCGCCCGCGCCGTTTCCGCGGTAGACCTTGGTCACGGCGTTATCCGTGAAGGCCGGCGGTGTGTCCAGGCCGCTGACGAGGAGATCGGCGAACCCGTCGTTGTTGTAGTCGGCCCATGCCACCGAACCGTTGCGCACACCGGAAAGCGTGGCCGCGGTGGTAAACGTCGTGCCACCCGCGTTGTGGAGGACGCGGAGCGTCGGGACGTTGGACGCGTCGCCCCCGCCGAGCGCCAGATCGATGAAGCCGTCGTTGTCGTAGTCGAACCAGGCGAGGCTCCCCAACACCGTTGCCGGGAAGGTGATCCCGGACGGGACGAAGGCGCCGCCGTCATTGCGATAGAGCGTTGTGCTCGGCGAGGACAGATTCGATGCCGTGCCCGTGATCGCGATGTCGATGTCGCCGTCGTTGTCGTAGTCCGCCCAGGCACCCTCGCCCATCTGCGCCGCCTTGAAGGCCGGTTGGATGTTCGTGAAGGTGTGGAAATATGTTCCCCAGACGCCGTCGTTCCGGAAGATCGTCGTGACGGGAGTCGCCGTCGATCCGATGATCGTCCGGCCGCTGATGAACAGGTCGAGATCGCCGTCGTTGTCGTAGTCGCCCCACGCCACCGATCCCAGAATGACCGAGGCGGGTGCTGCGCCGTAGTACCCTTGCATCGAGTACGAACCGCCGACCGTATGATACAGGTCCGTTGTGGCGTAGCCCATCGTGGGTGGGCCGGTGACCGCAAGATCGACCTGGTTGTCGCCGTCATAGTCGCCCCACGCGCCTCTGGTTCG
>CAZJYH010000227.1:0-7635 GCA_964549365.1 uncultured Alphaproteobacteria bacterium | reverse complement strand
ACGCGCGTCGCGAGAAGCCGCGCCTCCCCCACGCCGAGCTGCGCCGCGGCATCACGGATGCGAAGCTTCGGGTTGGCTTCGCGCAGCGCGTCCCACGCGCCGCGAAGAGTGCTCGGGTCAATCTCCGTATCGGATATCATGGTCATCAGGTAGGTTCTCCAGTCAGTTTGTGAGTGAGGGGAAGGCATCGAAGGCGTCGTCGCGCGCGGCGTCCACCACGATCACGGGCCTGCCATGCTCGGGGTGCGGTAGAAGCCGGGCGGCCACGCCGAAGGCCGCGCCGATCGTCGCCGGGGTGAGCACATCGGCCGGTGAGCCGAGCGCGACGGCCGATCCGGCGCGCATCACCAGAACGCGGTCGGCATACTGCGCCGCGAGATTCAGATCGTGCAGCACGGCAACCACCGCCGAGCCGCGTGCGGCCTCAGCACGCGCGGCCGCCAGAGTGTGGTGCTGATGCGCGGCGTCGAGACCGGCGGTCGGCTCGTCGAGGAAAAGCGAACGCTGTACGCCCGGGGCGCCGGAATCCATCTGCGCCAGGACGCGCGCCAGTTGAACGCGCTGCCGTTCGCCGCCTGAAAGGTGCGTGTAGAGCCGATCGGCCAACGCCGCAACGCGCGCCCGCTCCATGGCCCGCTCCACCGCCCGCGCCTCCTCGCCGATCGCATCGGCCCCCGCGTACGGGAGCCGACCGAGGGTGACCACCTGGCGCACCGTGAGCGCGAAGCGAAGCGAAGGGGTCTGCGGCAACACGGCGCGCAGCCGGGCACGTTCGCGCACGTCGAGCCGGCACAGATCGCGCCCCGCCAGCGTAACACGCCCGCGCCACGGCGGGAGATCGCCGGCGAGAAGCGAGAGAAGCGTGGACTTCCCCGCTCCGTTGGCTCCCACGATCGCCAGCACCTCCGACGGCGCCAGGTTCACCGAGACGTCATCGATCACGACGCGTTCGCCGCGACGGAATCGGAGGTCGACCGCACGGATCATACGGCCCCCTCCGCGCGCACCCCGCGCGAGACCAGCCAGGCGAAGAAGGGCGCGCCGATGAAGGCGGTGACGATGCCGATCGGCACCTCCGCCGGCGACGCGATCGTGCGGGCGAGCAGATCGGCGGCCGGCAGCAATGAGGCGCCGAGCAGCGCCGAGCAGAACAACAGCGTGCGATGCGACGGCCCACAGGCCATCCGCACGATGTGCGGCGCCACCAGTCCGACGAAGCCGATGGCACCGGCGATCGCCACCGAGGCGCCCACGGCCAGCGCGACCGCGGCGATCACCCTGCGCCGGAGCCTCGCCACATCCACGCCGAGGTGCGCGGCCTCCGCATCACCCAGCAGCAATGCGTCCAGACGCCGCGCGGCACGCGGCAACAACAACAGCGCAACGCCGATCAGCGGACCGGCCACCGCGACGTTGCGCCAGGTTGCGCCGCCGAGCGCTCCCATGCTCCAGAACGTGATCGAACGGAGCTGCGCGTCGGTGGAGAGATAGCTCAACAACCCGGTCCCCGCCCCGGCCAGCGCGTTCACCGAGACGCCTGCCAGAATCAGCATCTCGGCGCGCGCCGACGCACCACGGCGGGCGTAGCGGTACACGACGAGCGACGCGAGAAGCGCACCGGCGAACGCCGCCACGGGGACGAGCAACTCCGCCGCGAGCGCACCGAGCGCCGCAACGGAGCCGCCGATCACGATCGCCGCGCTCGCCCCAAGCGCCGCACCGCTCGACGTGCCGATCAGCCCCGGGTCGGCCAGCGGGTTCCGGAAGATCCCCTGCATCGCAGCCCCGGACATTCCGAGCCCCATGCCGATCATGACGCCGAGCAACACGCGCGGCAGACGAATCGCCAGCAGCACGTGTTCCTGACGTGCATCGTACGGAACGCCCAGATGCAGCCCGCACGCGTCGGCAAGGATCGCGAAGGCCTGAGACGGCGCGATCGGGACCGCCCCGACCGCAACCGAGGCCACGACAACGAGGGCCAGGGCCGCGCTGAGGAGGGCGGCCATCGGAACCCCGGGGGAGGGATGCGCCCGTCGCCATGCGAGGAACCGAGCCGCGGCGAACCGTGTCGTGGAAGTCATCGGCCGCCTCCCTCCTCACCGACCGCCAACCGGGCGGCCAGTTCCGCGCGTGCCCGACCGAGCCGCGGGCCGAACCCGAGCATGAAGAGATCGTCGATCGGGATCACCCGACCGTGCCGTGCGGCCGGTGTTCCGGCCAGCCCCGGCATCGCAAGCACCGACTCCGCTCCGCCGCCGCCGTGCAGCGCGGACGCGGAGATCAGCACGTACTCCGGCGCGGCCTCGACGCCCGACTCCGGCGTGAGCGGCCGATACCCGGAGAAGCCGGAGGCGGCGTTGACCGCCCCCGCCAGCCGGATGATCGCATCGGCCGCCGTCCCCTCCCCGGCCACATAGAGCCCGGTGTTGCCGCGGGCGTGGAGGTAGATCACGCGCGGCCCCGGTGCGGCAGGAGCCCGCCACGCGTTCAGGTCGCGGCGGAGCGTGTCGCGCAGCGCATCGCCGCGCAGGCCAAGGCCCAGCAGGCGCGCGACGGCGTCGATCCTCCCCTCGGCGGCGGCGACCGTATGCCCGCCCGGGATCACCGCCACGCGCACCCCCGCATCGCGGAGCTGGGCAAGCGCCGTCGGCGGCCCGGCCTCGTCGCTCGCGATCACCAGCGTCGGATTCAGCGAGAGCACCTGTTCGGCCGCGATCGTCCGTTGATAGCCCACCTTCGGCACCGGCGCCAGCGCCGCCGGGTACGTGCAGGAGATGTCCGCGCCGACGATGTTCTCCCCCGCTCCGAGCGCGTGCACGATCTCGGCGATCGACCCGCCGAGCACCACGATCCGCTCACGCTTCGGCGCGGATGCGCCGTCGGAGGAACTCCGCGCGTCGCCCCCGCATGCCGTCAGGGCCACGGCCGCAAGCAATGCCGCCGTGCCGGGCATCCACGCGGTCATCCGGCGGACGGATACCCGACGCCTGGCTGCCGACGCGCGGTTCGATCGCGGCCGATCCATCATCATGGTCGTCATCATGTTCGTCATCATGGTCATCATCATCCTGATCATGATGCGTTCTTCAGCGTGCGGGTCCCGTCGGCCCGGAGGAAGTAGCGGAACGTGTACATCCGCCCCGGCTCGGCCCCGCTCGGTGAGACCGGCCCCCCCTTGTAGTAGGAGATGATCTGCAGCTTGGCGTGGTTGCCGCCGGCGGTGCGCAGCACGATCACCACGCCGGGCTTGATCAGGATCGTGTGCGGCGGCACGCCCGTCGCGCCGGTGTAGGTGTACCATTCCTTCGCCACGGAACCGGCCGTGTAGCCCTCGGCCGGAGCGGTGCCGAGCGTATCGAAATCCACCGAGGTCAGCAGGAGCGCACCGCCGTTGCCGGGCCCGCGGTCGCCGCCGTTGGTGATGATGGTGGTGCCGTTGAAGCCGAGATCCCAGCGCGTCGTCGCCGAGTCGGTGATGGGGACCACGCTGCTGTCGGCGAGTCGGAAGAGCGTGAAGTGCCCGGTGTTGCCGGTGTCGGCGGGGAGATCGCGCACGATGGTCGTCGGCTGGTTCTGCGTCGGCGGGGGCTCGACAACCGTGTCGGAGCCGCAGCCCGCGACGAGATGGAAGAGCGGCACGAGGGCGAGAGCCCAGACGGGCGCGAACGCGCGGACGCGCCGGGCACGGAGAAGCGGAGTGTTCATGGTCCTTTTGGAGTGAGTTGAGAACGTTGAATTGCCCGGGCCGACGCGGCCTACCGCCAACGGTATTCGGCGCCGAGCGTGAAGAGTCGTCCGGAGAATTGCGGGAGATAGGGGCTCCGCTCGTCGAGGAGATTCTCCCCGGCGGCGTAGAGCACGAGCGCGTTCATCGGGCGGATGTTGAGCGTGGCGTTGAGCTGGCCGTAGGCGGGAGCGTACTCGACCTCGTCGTCGAGGATGCCGTTGCCGTTGCGGTCGGCGTAGCCGTAGCGCCCGCGCAACACGAGGCGCACGGCGATGTCGGCGCCGAGCGTCGGGACGGCCAGCATGGCGCGCACGGAGCCGGAGTGTCGAGAGCGATTGAACAGGCCGCCGTACTCCGAGGGCTGCACCGGGCGCAGCCGTCCGGTTGCCCCCACCTTGGTGATCTCGCCGGCGCGCACTTCGTCGAGCGCCGCGGTCTCGTAGGCGTCGAGGAACTGGTATCCCGCCGCCACCGAGAGACCGGACGCGAGGTCGGCCCGCGCCTCGATCTCGGCCCCCTGCGTGACCACCGCGCGCAGGTTGAAGTAGCTGAAGACGCGTTGGCCGTTGTTCTTCTCGGCCACCGCCTGGGTCTCGATCATGTCGTGCAGATCGTTCCGAAAGGCGTTGGCACGCACGCGCAGCCAATCGAGCAGCGCGACATCCCCCCCGAGGTTGAACGCAATGGAGTGCTCGGCCCGGAGCGGCGGCGCCCCTTCCGACCCCAGGAGCAGAGTGCGCACCTGTCCCTCGGCCAGCAGGCGGGCAAGCCCTTCGCGCAGCCCCATCGCGCCGAAAACCGAATAGCCGACCGTGGGATTCGTGAAATCCAGGTAGAGCTGCTGCACGGTCGGCGCCTTGAATCCGGTGCCGACGCTCGCGTAGACCCGGCCGCCCTCCCGGAAGCGCCAGGCAAGCGCGGCCTTCGGGCTGAGGCGTGCGCCGTAGTCCGCGTTGACGTCGTAGCGCGCCGCAAGCGACAGCCCGAGCCGCGGCAGCACGTCGACGTCGGCCATCGCATGCGCCCATCCCGATGCACGCCGTCGCACGCCGCCGGTGATCCGTTCGGCCTCCACGGACTCGATCTGATACCCGGCTCCCCCGTTCGCCACGACGTTCGCGGCCGGCACGACCGAGAAGTCACCCTCGGCGCTGTACAGCAGCTGGTCGAACCGTGCGCTCGAGTAGAGCGTGTCGGAATCCCTCAGCTCGCTCAGCGTGGAATACCGCGAGCCGAACAGCCGCAGCGCGAGCGCCGTCCCCCCGGCAAGCCGGTGCGTGAGCGTCGGCGCAAGGCTCCATTCGGTGCGGACGTCGCGCGCACGGGCGCGCACCGTGGTGCTCCCATCGAGCAGATCGTCCTCCGCGTTCTGTTCGGATGCCTCCACGCGCAGATCCATGCGCAGCGCCGTGGCCCCGTCGATCTCCCACACGACGCGCGGCGCGGCGGACCACGTGACCGACGGAGCAACAGTCGGCGAGATGGTGGCGGTGTCGAGGTCGTACCCATCGGAGGAAAGACGGGCGGCAGAGAATGAGAGCAGAACCGGCCCGGAGGCCGTGGCGGCGCCCGCGGTAAGGCCGAGATCGCGGTGGCCGCCGTACCGCGCGCCGATGCTCAGCGTCGGCGCATCGGCGCGCGCACCGGTGATCACGTTCACCACGCCCGCGAGGGCGTCGCTGCCGTATAGCGAGGAGGTCGGCCCCTTCACGATCTCCACTCGCTCGACATCGTTCATCAGCACGCGCCCCAGGTCGAGCGTGCCGGCCGTGCGACCGATCAGCGGCTGCCCGTCCACCAGGATCAACGTGTAGGCGGGATCGAGCCCCTGCATCTGCACTCCGACACCGTGGTCCACCACCGCGGCAAGGCCCGTCCGCTCGGCCAGCAGATCGCCGAGCGAGAGCGAACGCGCGGCGGTGATCTCCTCGCGCGGTATCACATCCGCCGAGGCCGGGCACCGCGCAACCTCCGAGGCATGGCGCGTCGCGGTGACGAGCACCTCGGCGCGCAGCGCGCTTCGCGCCGTCAACACGACGCGCACGTCGCCCGATGCGCAGCCGTCGACGCGCAGCGCCTCGGGCTCGTATCCGACACATCGCACCACGATACGCAGCCCGCGGCACGGAAGCCCCCGAAGCACGAACCGTCCGTCGCTCCCCGCCGTCGCCGGGCGCGACTCCGCTTCATCGGCGAGCACGACCGCGCCGGCAACGGCACGGCCGTCGGCGTCGGTCACCAGCCCGGTGAGCGTGGATGCGCCCCCCTGCGCTCGGGCATGCGAAGCGGCGACGCAGGCGAACAGGAGGAAGGGAACGAGCGATCGGAGCAGGGAGTTCGGCTTGAACAAATCGGCTATCCTTATTTGGATTAGATCCAAATATAAACTTCGAAGCCGGGGGATGTCAAGCGGAATTCGCGACGGCGAGATGATTCATGGGCGTTGAGCGTGATGCGTGATGCCAAGGGCCCTATGATTCCACCGCAAAGACGCGAAGAACGCAAAGAGACTCGCAACTCGCTTCGTATCTTCAGCGCTTTCATATCAACACGGTTCAATCGAGCGAAACGAGTCATGGCAGAACTTCCGAAGGCATACGCGCCGGCCGAGGCGCAGGCACGATGGTATCCCTACTGGTACGAGCATCGTCTGTACGACGCCGAGGTCAACGCGGACCGCAAGCCGTACACCATCGTGATCCCGCCGCCGAACGTCACGGGCATGCTGACGCTGGGGCACGTGCTGAACAACACGCTGCAGGACATCTACGTCCGCCGGCATCGCATGCGCGGCTACGAGGCGTGCTGGATTCCGGGGACGGATCACGCCGGCATCGCCACGCAGTCGAAGGTGGCGCGCGCGCTTGCCGACGAGGGGATCGACTTCCGCGAGCTCGGCCGCGAGAAGTTCGTGGAGCGCACGTGGCAGTGGCGCGAGGAGTACGGCGGCATCATCCTGAAGCAGCTGCGCGCGCTCGGCGTCTCGGTGGACTGGCGGCGCGAACGATTCACGCTCGACGAAGGGCTCTCCGCCGCGGTGAAGGAAGTGTTCGTGCGCCTGTTCGACGACGGGTTGATCTACAAGGGGAAGAAGATCGTCAACTGGTCCCCCGTGGCGCAGTCCACGCTCAGCAACGAGGAGGTGCAGCATCGCGAGGTGGCCGACCGCATGTACACGCTGCGGTATCCGCTCGCCGACGGCTCCGGTCTGATCCTCGTCTCGACCGCGCGCCCGGAGACGGTGTTCGGCGACGTGGCGGTGGCGGTGAACCCGAAGGACGAACGCTACGCGGGGATGATCGGCAGGATGGTGACCGTGGCGCTCGCCGGGCAGCAGGTACCGATCATCGCGGATCACTACGCGGACCCCAAGTTCGGCACGGGCGCGGTGAAGATCACACCCGCGCACGACCCGAACGATTACGAGGTCGGCATGCGGCACAACCTGCCGATGCCGAACACGATCAACCCGGACGGCACGATGAACGAGCTGGCCGGGCCGCTCGCGGGGATGGACCGCTTCGAGGCGCGCAAGCGCGCGGTGGCGATGATGCGCGAGATGGACGCGATCGAGAAGGACGAGGAGTACGTGCACTCGGTCGGATTCTCCGAGCGGGGCGGCGAACAGATCGAGCCGTATCTCTCCGATCAATGGTACGTGGCGATGAAGCCGCTCGCCGAGGCGGCGCTGGCGGCCGTGCTCGACGGGCACATCACGTTCTCGCCGGAGCACTGGATCAAGACCTACGAGCACTGGATGGCGAACATCCAGGACTGGCCGATCTCGCGACAGCTCTGGTGGGGGCATCGCATCCCCGTCTACTACGCCGAGGACGGCCGCTTCACCGCCGCGCGGAGCGAGGAGGAAGCGTGCGAGCGCCTCGGCCTCGCTCCCGGCACCCCGC
>CAZJYH010000226.1:0-7637 GCA_964549365.1 uncultured Alphaproteobacteria bacterium | reverse complement strand
GGGAAGCGGCATCGGCGCCGCATCGGACTGACCTTCCCGCGTCCCCACCACCGCGATGGCCGCCGCGGCGGACGCGCCCGACGCAGCAGCCGCCACAGCGGACGCCTTCAGGCAATCGCCCGCGGGCCTCCCCAGCCAATGATACGGGTGCGCCGCCACGCAGTCGAGTTCCTCCATCGACTTTCTGTACATTCCCCTCGCTCCCTTACCGACCGGAACATCGCCGGCCGGCATCGTCCCTGAGGACCGTTTATTCTTAGAAAGTTGATATCTTAGCAACTAAGATATTCACAATATAAAGCATCCTCCCTCACATGTCAAGCCGATCGAAGCATCGCCGCGAGCTCATCGAGGCGTTGGGCCAGGAGAGCCGCATGAGCAGCACCGCCACGGTGTTGTTCCACCATGCGGTGGCCGACCGTCTGGGCCTGAATCCGACCGATCACAAGTGCGCCGACCTGATCATGCGGCACGGTCCGCTCACCGCTGGGGAGCTGGCCGATGTTACCGGCCTGACCTCCGGGGCGATCACCGGCGTGGTCGATCGGCTGGAGAAGGCGGGCTACGTCAAGCGCGAACGCGACGAACACGATCGCCGCAAGGTGATGATCCACGCGCAGCACAACCCGGAGATCGAGCGCACCTTCATGGCGTTGTTCGCATCGATCTCCAGCGCGATGGAGAAGCTCTGCGATGAGTACAGCGAACAGGATCTCGAGATGGTGCTGGATTTCATGGGCCGCTGCCGCAAACTCGCAGAGGAGGAGACCCGGCGGCTTCGCACGCTCGACATCTCGCAGGCGATCCCGAAGGAGCACGCGGCCGCCATCAAGCGCCACGTCGAGGCGAACTCGAAGGCGGCCGCCGCCGATCGCGAACGCCGAGGCCTCGGCGCGCAGGGCCGGGGCGAGGAACGTAGGACAGGGCGAGGATAGAAATGCCGACGGCGATCCCTCGGGCCCTCCGGGCTCGAGACACCGCCGTCGGATTTGCCTGCCCCCCCTTCGAGGCTTGAAACGAGAGGGGCTCGCACGTCATTCCCAGGGCTTACGCCCTTCGCTTTTCACTGCCGCCCCTCCGGGGCTCGCTACGTGGAACGCCGCCACTCCCAGGGCTTACGCCCTTCGCTATTCACTGCCGCCACTCCCAGGGCTTACGCCCTTCGCTTTTCACTGCCGCCCCTTCGAGGCTCAATGCCGTTCGACATCCGCACTTCATCTTTCTCTCTCCTCTCTCTTCTTTCCTTCAGCCCGACTTCTGACTTCTGCACTCTACCTTCCGACTTCCCCACGTCTTTCTCTTTCCTCGCACCTCACTCTTCTTTCTTTCCTCACGTCGCCGCCGTGTAATGCACCACCAGCACCAGCGCCTCCAGGTTCGAGGTGTCGGCCGCCGCGAGAGTGAAGGGCACGTCGAACGCGAGACCCGCCACGGCCCCACCGTTGAGCCCCTTGACCGGCACGTCGAGCGCGAGATTGATGTCCGGGCCGCCGTTGACGGTGACCGGATAGTTGCCGACGTTGCCGTTCACGCGCGCAATCAACACCGCGCTTGTTATGGCCGCGCCATGCCCCTGCACGAGGAACGGCAGGCGATCGCGACGCACGGTCAGCTGCGTGCTCCCGGTCGTCTTCAACTTGTGCCACTCGTTCGGCAGGTCCTGCCGCAGGTTGTACGCCTGGAACAATCCGGTGCCGCTCGTAGCGGTCGCCATCGCGTTCAGCAGATCCTTCGTCACCCCCTCGACCGCTCCACGGAACGCGCTGCCGGCATCGCGCGCGGTGTAGCGCACGTGGAGGATCACGTCGGAGATGGTGTTGTAGTCGAACTGCCGGAACGCGCTCGGCATCTCCAGCTTCCACGTGCCGATCGCCCCGGCCCCCTCGAACGGCAGGTACCGGTCGTCGCGGAAGTTCAACTCGAACGTGCCGCTGTCGTTCTGCCCCGTGCTGGTGGCGATGGACTGTATCGCCCCGACGTTGTAGACGAAACGTTCATCGTTGCCGGACTTCTCGGCGTAGCGCTGCAGCGGCGTGCCGACCGAAAGGAGCGTGGAGACGCGCCGATAGCGGTTGCTCACCAGCGAGAGCTTGCAGCTGACGGTGCTGTACGGCCCCGCCACGCATGGAACCGAGAGGCTCACGGACTTGATGCGCCGCAGGTACTGTCCCGGATGGTCGAGGTCGTAGAGGACCTCGGGGACCTCGATGGTGCAGGAGCCGGTGCTGCGCAACAGCAGCAGGGCCGCCGGGTCGATCTGCGCAAGCGAGATATGCCGCGTCAGCTCGTACTCCCGCCGGTTCGCATCCAGATACGCCACCTCCATCCGCTTGATGTCGTGCAGCAGACGGTCCGCGGAGGTGAGCCCCTTCCTCAGGCTGTCCCAGTAGCCGAGGCCGATGAAGCTCGTCTCCTGCACGGCCAGCTCGTGACGGTAGCAACGCTCGGCCTTCTGCGCGACGTCGTGCGCCAACTGGTAGGCTCGGAAATAGACGGCGCTGATCTGCCCCACCATCCAGTCGTAGAGCTCCTTGTTCGTGAACTTGCCGCGCATGAACTCGTCGGACTTCTTCGCGTTCTCGATCTGGAGATCGTGGTTGCGCAGGTCGTTCTCGGCGATCGTAAGGCGGATCTCCGCCGCCGTGATCTGCTGCTCCATCTGCCTGGTCTCCTTCTCGGCCAGCCGCTTCTGCAGGCCCCAATCCTCCCAGCGCCGGTCGAATCCTCCCTTGATCGACGCGGTGGCGGCCGCGTTCGAGCTGATCAACGAGAGGAACGAGAGGACGTCGCTGGCGGCCTTCGAGGCCTGCGCCAGATTCAACCCACCGAACTTGAACTTCGCCAGCGGCGTGCCGCCGAAGCCCGAGGCGCCGAGATCGATGTCCGGAATCAACGCGATGATCGAGGCGGCGAGCTGTATCCCCTGCGCCGACTCCTGGAACACCTGGGCCTCCTTCATCTTGTCCAGATGCTCCTGCTCGTGCGGGATGATGCGCGGAATGTTCGTGTAGTAGTCCAGCCGCTCCCTGATCACGGCCTTCGAACGGTTCAGCGCCTCGATCTGGCTCTTCGCCTCCTCGATCTGCCGCTCCTTCAGCCCGCGCACGGCCGAGAGCACACGCATCTCCTGTTCGCTTCGCAGGCGCGCCAATGCCTCGGCGTCGCGCTTCTCCATCGCCGAGAGCAGGGCGCCGCCCAGCGCGTTGACCTGCGAGGTCAGCTCCGTCGCCTTGGCGGCCAGCACACTGAAGCGATAGAACGGGAGCGGCGCGTTCAACCCGGCGATCACCGCGCCGATGTCGAGCCCGGCCGCCGCGGCGCGCACCAGCGCACCCGGATCGATCGGCGGCGCGAACAACGCCAGCCGGCGCTCCACCCCGTCGATGTTCCGGCAGTGACGGATCTTGAAGAGTCGATCCTCCACCCGGTCCCAGTATTCCAGCGCCTTGTCGTTCTGCGGGATGCAGAAGTACAACCCCGCAAGCGTGCCGTGATCCACCGGCAGCTCGTTGCCGTTGTGCGGCAGCAGGCCGAGATCCGGGATCATGTTCTCGAACTCCACCAGCGCGTTGCCGAACAGATCGATCTTCGCCGCGAGCTGATTGTACGTCTGGTACGGCGGCTTCACCACCGGCGGCACCACGCGCGGACGCGAGCCGAGCAGCTTGTCGGCCAGCACGTACATCTGCGTCGCCTGGTTCACCGATTCCATCGTGTCCTGGCGGAAGAGCGAGTCGCCCCAGGCGATCAGGTTGTCGATGTACTTCATCACCACGGCCTTCTGGTAGGCAACCGGCCGCGATCGGGCGATCACGTGCGGCCGGAACGGCTTGGCCCGCCACTGCTCCACGGCGAACTTCAGCTCCGTGACCGCCGCGCCGGTGGGATCCTTCGCCAGCGCGTAGAGGATGGAATCGATCCGTTGATCCTGATAGCCCTGCGCCGTCATCTCGTAGAACGGCTTGGTTATCCAGTACTTCTTCGGCGCCGGATCGTCCGACGCGCCGATTGGATTGAAGATGTAGTGGAACCAGTTCATCGCCTCCTCGAAACGCTGATCGGCGCTGAGCCGCACGGCGATCAGGAACGGAAGGTGGAAGAACAGCTCCCAGTTGTAGCCGGAGTAACTCCCCTCGAGGCTGAAATCCACCAGCTCCTTCGGATAGGGAGTGCGCACGAAGGCCGTCGGCTTGTATCCCTCGTTCGCCTCGAACACGAACCCGGTGTCCGCAAGCTGCGTGCTGCGATCCATCAACGCGGGGATGCCGTCGGCGTACAGGGTCGCGCGGAAGCGGCAGACGAGCGGATGATAGAACGCGCGGAACTGATTCCCCGGCAGCAACGTGAGGTACACGGCCAGCTCGCGCGCCAGCGCGATGTACTCGGCGTCGTGCACGAGATGCTCCAGCAGCAGCGCCACGTCGTGATTGGGATCGTCGTTGAACTCCTTCAGGTACTTCAGCGTGAGCGCCACCGCCCGCTCGGTGAACTCCAGGATATCGGAGAAGGTCTTGCGCGTGGTCGTGCCGGTCTTCTCGTCGAAGAAGCCGGGGACCACCACGTAGTTGCGCACGCCGTCCTCGTAGAACCACGGCATGAACGAGCCCATCGGGATCGCGAGGCGATAGTCGTGCGTCGAGCCCCCGCCCGACTGCTGCAACACCTCCAGAAGGAAGAGCAGCGTGTCGATCAGCGACATCTGATCCGGATAGGTCACCTTGAACGTGCCGGGCGTCTTCTCGAGGATCGTGAGATAGTTGCGCAGGTTGAAGATCGTGAGGGCGGCCAGGTCCTCGAACGAACGCGAGGCGTTCTCCTGGTGGCGCTGGTTCAGCACCTCGGTCTCACGGAACTGCGGAACGATCCGGTAGTAGTTCATGATCGCGCCGCCGCCGGCCACCGGCTCCGGATACCCCTTGCACCCGGTGAGCGTGAAGACGCCCGGATACCGCACCGTGCCGTACGCGGGCACGTCCCCCTCGAACACCCCGTTGTCGGTGTAGGATACGCCGATCACATACCCAACCTTGCCGAGATCCGCCACGTAGAAGCGGAACGCGCGGCGCTCCGGGAGCTTGTAGTACCAGTACGGCGTTCGCAGCCCATCCTTCGAGACCCGCTTCGGCAGCCACCGCCCCGCCGCGTATTCGCTGATGGCGATCTGGATGTTCAGGCGCTTGCGCGTCTTCGGCAGCTTCGTCCCCACCGTCGAGCTCGGGATCGTGTTCTGCTGATCGGGGTCCGGCTCGTCGGTGAAGATCGGCCAGGCCAGGTACAGACGGTTGTTGCGCATGAACGCGATGAGATGATCCCCCGAGATGTCGAGATCCACCTTCTCCCAGGGGGTCCAGTACCGCTCGCGCTCGAAGCGGCGGTAGTAGTACACGGCCGGGTCGCCCCCCTTCGTGCGCGCGAACACGTGGAGGATGTGCTCGGCCGTCTCGTTGTGCATCGCCACCACTTCCAGGAACGCCGCCTGATCCAACTGCTCCAGGTACGCGCCGGCCGCGTTCTCCACCGCGCGGTCGTTCAGCTCGTTCTGCAGCAACGTGCTCTCGAGCGCCGCGAAGAACTGCGACTTGTCGTCGCGAAGCTCCGGCTCGATCCAGTTCTCCGGGTACAGGAACACCTTGCGGTTGGCCTCCCAGACGCGGTAGTTCCGCATCCAGGTCCATTGATTCCAACCGGAGTCCTGCTTCACGTTCGCAACGCCCTTCGGCTCCAGGCCGAGCAGGCAGCGCTGCGCGAACAACTGCAGCGTGCCGTGCGCGCTCACGATGCGCGAGGTCGGGGCGCAGGGCGCGATCTCCACATCGATCAGGAAATAGTCGAACAGATCGTTCGTGCTCTTCAACGACGGGTTCTTCGCCAGCAGGTAACCGACCAGCGCATCACGCTTGCGCACGCGCAGCCGATCCTGAATGTTCCCCAGCACGCCGAGCCACGTGGCGGCGTCGTAGCGCGCCTTCAACGCGCGGCGCATCAGCGCGGCATCGTTCGAGTCGAGCGTCGCCTTGACGAGCGCGACGCCCTCGGCAACGCCCAGCCCGAGGCGGCGGAGCAACCCTGCGGCACGCTCCAGCCGCCGATATGTGACCGGCAGCTTGTAGGCGTTCAGGTTCCCGGCCGAGAACTGAAAGCGCGCATCGAGCGCCTCGAGCACGGTCTTGTCCAGACCGGTAACCGCGGCAAGCTTCTCGAGCAGCGGCGCGATCGTCGGCGCCGAGCCGATCACGTATTCCAGCACCGACAGGAACGAGAGCGGCGGCTCCGTGCGACCGCGTCCGGCAACGAGCGGGTACGCCCCGATCAGCGCGATCCCATCGCGCAGCATCTCCCACTCGGCGAACGTGATCGCCGGGATCGTGACGTCGTCGGCATAAGGAGCGGCATCGAGCGGTCTCCAGCCCAGCGCGATGTTGTTCCGCAGCATCCATGCAACGCTCGTGTTGTCGAGGCCGAGCGCATCGACCAGCTGCGACATCGCGCGCAGCAACCGGACGGCCGCGAACTGCCGGGGATAGTTGGCGTTGTCGAGCGGCAGCGCGCCGTTGAGCAGGCTCTCATCGGTCAACACCGCGCGCAGACCCGGCGAGCCGAACGCGACGGGCGCCCGAAGGTGCCCAAGCTCGATGAAGGTCCCGGCCATGTCGGCGTCGAGCGAGAGCGCCGCGCCGACCGCGGCCGTCAACACCGTCCGCTTGGCCTCGTCGTAGAACAAGGCGGCGATCGCGTCGAGCAGCACATGCGCAAACGCCTTGCGCTCCGGCTCCTTCGAGCCCACCCCGGCGGCGATGTCCGCGCGCCGTGCCTTGGCCGTCGTCGTGTCGAAGAAGCGCGCCAGCTTCGCGTCGAGGAAGGTGTCCGGCGTCCAGGTCGGATGGCTGAACGTGTTGTCGAGCAGGGCGATGAAGAGCGCGAGATCCCCCTCGCCGATGAACGAGGGGTCCTTGGGGTCGGCCGGGTTCGGCAGGCGCGCCAACTCCTCGCGCAACGGGATGCGCAGCTCGTCGGCCGTGGCGGTCGCGTCGAACCTCGAAGCGTTGTCGGCGGCGGCCGTCTTGTAACCCGTCCTGAGCACGCCGAGCAGGGCGGCGATCGCGGAGGTCGGCATCGCGCGCTGTGCCGCGTCGGGCCCCTTCTGCTCCAGCAGATACCGCAGATCCGCGGCGCCGATTCCGGCGGCGCGCACGTGCGCACGCTGCTCGGCGAACTTCAACGTATCGGCCGGCGAGCCGACGATCGACGTCCCGGTCAGGCCGCGCAGCGTGACCAGATCCGCCGCCGATATCTCCAGAGCCGAGGCCAGACGCGCGCGCTGATGGAGCGCCGACAGGTTCGCGAAGCTCACCACGGCCCCGGCGCCGATGTCGGCAAGCAGCGTATCGATCTCCCCGGATGTCGTCCCAAGGCAGATCGCCAGGTACTTCGCGTGCGTCGCGAGCTTCTCCCCCGTCCCGGGCGTCGCCAACTCCTTCGCCTCGTTCGCGCGCACACCGTCCGGCAGAAACAGGGCCGGCACCGTGCCGTTCGCCGTCGCGTTCGCGAAGGTCGCGGCGTAGCGGGCATCGTTCCCGCCGGCGTTGAGCAGATCGTAGAAGGGAATCAACCCCTCCACGGTAAGCCCGAGCCGATCG
>CAZJYH010000225.1:0-7654 GCA_964549365.1 uncultured Alphaproteobacteria bacterium | reverse complement strand
GAGATCTACACGGTCGAGCGCGTGGCCACGACCGTCGACGCCGCGGGCGCCCGAGACAACCGGGAGGACGCGGCCACGCTCGAGCCGTACTTCTCCTACAACCACGCGGGCGTGCGACGCGGGAACAGCGCCTATTGGTACGTCCGCCGCGTGCCGAGCGAACGTGCCGCCATCCACGGTTCCGAGATGCTCCTCTCGGTGGTGGATCTCGCATTCAAGCCGACCATGCCCGCCGCGCAGACGCTCTATGCCGGGCTGCTGTGCACCAACCGCCGCGCCGCCGGCGAACTCCCCTCCGGCGCGCTGCTGCAGTTGGAGGAGGCCGCCCCCGCCGCGCGCATCTACGCGGTGGCCAAGCCGACGAGGCAGACGATGCCGGCGCTCGGCGGGGAAACCTATTGGCGGCTGGTTTCGCATCTGTCGCTGAACTACCTCTCGCTTTCGGGAGACGGCGGCTCGCTCCGCGCGCTGCAGGAGATCCTGCGGTTGTATGCCTACGGCGACGATCCCTCGCAGCAGATGCAGATCACCGGGATCATCGGCATGGAGTGCAGCAACTCCGTGCGGCGCATCGGACGCGAGGCCTGGCGCGGCTTCACCAGCGGCACCGAGATCACGCTCACCTTCGACGACGAGATGTATGCCGGCGGCAGCTCGTTCCTCATGGCGTCCGTGCTCAACCATTTCTTCGCGCTGCACACATCGATCAACTCCTTCACGCAGCTCAACGCACGCAGCAATCAGCAGGAGAGAATCTGGAAGTCATGGGCGCCTATGGTTGGGGCACAAAACGTTCTGTAGCCGACTGGCTGTTTGCCGAGGGCTATCGCTTCGAGTTCCACCAGGCGGTGCGGCTTCTGGAATTGCTGTATCCGCACAAGGCGCCCGTGGGCCTTGCGTTCGACCCCGGTCGCGAGATCGTTCGCTTCTCCTCCTCGCCGGGCCTCGCGTTTCCGCAGAGCGAGATCGATACCGCCGAGCCCGCGCTCGACGGCGCCCCGGCCGCGATGACGGTGAACTTCATGGGGCTTGCCGGGTTGTTCGGCCCGCTGCCGACCGCCTACACCGAGCTTGTGTTGGAGCGCCTTGCCCGCAAGGACACGGCGATGCGCGACTTCCTCGACATGTTCAACCACCGTCTGGTGTCGTTGGCATATCGCGCGCGCCGGCTGCATCGCATCGCGCTCGAGACACGTTCGGCCGAACAGAGCCCGCTTGCCCCGTTCCTGTTCGGCGTGGTCGGGCTCCAGACCGGCGGGTTGAAGGGGAGGATGGAGGTGGAGGATCGATCGCTTCTCCGGTTCGCGGGGATCATCGCGCACCGTGCGCGTTCGATGGCGGGGCTGGAGGCGGTGGTCGGGGAATACTTCGACATCCCCGTGCGCGGCGCGCAGTTCCGAGGCGGGTGGCTGCACATCGGTCCGCGGCAGCAGACGAGGATCGGCCGGGCGGGTCGCAACAACGCGCTCGGAGAGACCGTGGTGCTCGGCAGCCGATCGTGGGATCAGAGCCGCGCCTTCACGCTCCACATCGGCCCGGTGTCGCACGAATGCCTGCTGCGATTCCTTCCGGGAGGTGAGGCGTTCTCGCGCCTCTGCGCGCTGGTGCGCTTCTACGCCGGGAACAATATCGCCTACTCCGTGCGGATCACCGTGGATACGGCGAGCGTCCCGCCGCTGCGCATCGGCCGTGACAACGACGCGCGCCTGGGCTGGACAACCTGGCTCGGCGAGAACGGCCCACCGACCGGACGCGAGTATCGCGTGCGCCTGGCGCGGCGGGAAGTATGAGCGGGTTATGAGTGATGGGGTATGGGTGATGAGTGGGCGCGAGTAAGGGTCGCGAGCGGAGCGAACGCGTGTACCCCGCTCGGAAATCGCACCAATTGCCGTGCGTATACCCTTGGAGTATACAGGCCCGCGCGCAACTTGGCACTTGACACTGACACTTGACACTTGACACTGGCACGTTGAACGTGGCACTCGGCCCTCTTCACGCTTAACGCAAAACGCTTCACGCTTTGGACTTCGAACTCAAATCGCTGATCGACAAGCTGAACCCGCCGTGCCGCAAGGCGCTGGAGGGATCGGCCGGGCTGTGCGTTGCGCAGACCAATTACAACGTGGAGTTGGAGCACCTGTTCCTGAAGCTGCTCGAGACGCCGAACCTTGACGTGGAGCGGGTGATGGCGCACTACGGCATCCATCTGGCCGACGCGTCGCGCGACTTGACGTACGCGATCGATCGGTTCAAGCGCGGCAACAACCAGACTCCGGCGCTCTCGCCGCACATCCCGGCGTTGATCCGCGAGGCGTGGATGATCGGCACGCTCCACCTCGGCGTGCCGATGGTGCGCTCCGGCGCGCTGCTGCTGGCGGTGCTGGAGAACGTGGGGCTGCGCGGGCTGATGCTCGAATCGCTCCCCGCCTTCATGAAGATTCCGCGCGAGGAGCTTTCCTGGCGCATCCGTGAGGTGATCGCGGGGTCGACCGAGGATGCCTATGGTGCCGTCGGTTCCGGCGGCGCGGCCGTTTCGTCATCCGGCCCTTCGCTCGGCGCCGGGGGGACCGGCTCCTCCGATGCGGCGGCACCGGCGCGCACGGCCGCCGGGCGCGCCGGCGCGAGTGAGGCGCTCGATCTCTACACGCACGACCTGACCGAGGCCGGGCGCGCCGGGAAGATCGACCCGATCCTGGGGCGCGATGCGGAGATCCGCCAGATCATCGACATCCTCACGCGTCGCCGACAGAACAACCCGATCCTCACCGGCGACGCGGGCGTGGGGAAGACGGCGGTGGTGGAAGGGTTGGCGCTGAAGATCGTGCAGGGGGACGTGCCCCCGCCGCTGCGCGACGTCTCTCTGCGCGCGCTGGATCTGGGCCTTCTGCAGGCCGGTGCCGGTGTGAAGGGGGAGTTCGAGAACCGATTGAAGATGGTGATCGCAGAGGTGAAGGCCGCGCCGAATCCCGTGATCCTCTTCATCGACGAAGCGCACACCATGATCGGCGCCGGCGGTGCGGCCGGGCAGGCCGATGCGGCCAACCTGTTGAAGCCCGCGTTGGCGCGTGGCGAGCTGCGCACGATCGCCGCCACCACGTGGGGGGAGTACAAGCGTTACTTCGAGAAGGATCCCGCGCTGGCCCGCCGATTCCAGGTGGTGAAGGTGGAGGAGCCGGACGAGGCCGCCGCCACCGCCATGCTTCGCGGCGTGGTGCCGGTGCTGGAGCGCCATCACGGCGTGCGCATCCTCGACGAGGCCGTGCGCGAGGCCGTGCGGCTGTCGCACCGCTACATCAGTGCGCGCAAACTGCCGGACAAGGCCGTCAGCGTGCTCGACACCGCGTGCGCCCGGGTTGCGCTCGGGCAGAACGCCACGCCGGCCGCGCTCGAGAACGCCGTCTCGCGCATGGCGCGGCTCGAACTCGAGCTGGACGTCCTGGAGCGCGAGCAGCTTTCCAGCCACGGCCACGCCGCGCGCATCATCGAGTTGGAGCGTGATCTGGAGGAGGCCGCCGCCGTGCGCGCCGCGCTCGAGGAGCGATGGGTGCAGGAGCGTGAACTCGTGGAGAAGATCGTGGCCAAGCGCGCGGAGATCGAGAAGGACCCGGACGATGACGCCGGCAACCGCGCCCGCATGAAGGAGCTGGACTACCTGCGCGATGCGTTGGAGGCCGTGCAGGCCAAGGAGCCGATGGTGCACGCCGCCGTCGATCCGGACGTGGTGGCCTCGGTGATCTCCGGGTGGACCGGCATTCCCGTCGGCTCGATGCTCTCCGATGAGATCCGCTCCGTGCTCACGCTGGAGTCGCGCATGGCCGAGCGGATCGTCGGACAGCCGCAGGCGCTCGACGCCGTCAGCCGCCGCATCCGTACCTCGCGCGCGGGGATGGACGATCCCGGCAAGCCGGTCGGCGTGTTTCTGCTCGTCGGACCGAGCGGCGTCGGCAAGACCGAGACCGCCGTCACGTTGGCCGAACTGCTCTACGGCGGCGAACGGAACATGGTGACCGTGAACATGTCCGAGTACCAGGAGGCGCACACCGTCTCCGCGCTCAAGGGGGCCCCGCCGGGTTACGTCGGGTATGGACAGGGAGGCGTGCTCACCGAGGCCGTGCGGCGCAATCCCTATTCGCTGGTGTTGCTCGACGAGGTGGAGAAGGCGCATGCCGACGTGATGGAGCTCTTCTTCCAGGTCTTCGACAAGGGGCGCCTGGAGGACGGCGAGGGAGTGGAGGTCGATTTCCGCAACACGATCATCCTGCTCACCTCCAACGTCGGAAGCGAGGAGATCGTGCGGGCCTGCGCCGGGGGCTCGCGCCCCGATGCCGACGTGCTTGTGGAGCGGTTGTGGCCGGAGCTGACCGCGCACTTCAAGGCGGCGCTGCTCGGGCGCCTCGTTGTGATCCCGTATTACCCGCTCGGCGAGGAGGAGATCCGCGGCATCGTCCGGTTGAAGCTGGCGAAGATCACGCGTCGATTCCGCGAGAGTCATCGCGCCGATCTGACGATCGACGGCGAGTTGATCGAATCGATCGCGCGCCGCTGCACCGATACCGATACAGGCGCACGGACCATCGACAACATCCTCACGCACACGCTGCTGCCGGAGCTTTCCGAGCACGTTCTCGAGCGGATGGCCGGCGAGAGCCCGTTCTGGAGCGTCCGCGTCAAACAGGCCGAGCGCGGCGGTTATGAATATCTCTTCACGCCGCCCATCCCGAAGAGCGACAAGCAATGAGTCGGTATCGGGTCGCGGCCAATGTGCTGTTGGCATGCTGGGATGATAGCAGACTATTGAATTGCTCCCGTTGTCATCGCGAGGCCGAGCCGTCCCGACGCGTCCCCGACATATCGGGGTCTTCGGCAGGACGGGCGAGGCCGTGGCGATCTCGTATCGGGGCCTGTGGCCGAAATTCGGCGAGATGCGCTTCGCAGCCCTTCGGGTGCTTCGTCGCTCCGCTCCTGCTAAGGAACATCGAAAGGACCTGGGCAGTTGCGAACGACCGCAGGGAGCGCGGCAACCTCGCCGTATTGCCGTGCGAGCCCGGTGAGATCGCCACGTCGTCGCTTCGCTCCTCCTCGCGAAGACCCCGGTTGTTCCTTGCCCAGAAACAGCGCACGTGCGCCGTTTGGCTCGCAATGACACGGGACGTGTTTGCCGCCGATGGCAGGTAATTCAATGGGCTGAAGACGCAACCCGCTTCACGAATAACGCATAACTCTACACGCCGATCGCCGTGCTCTATCTCACCGTAACCACGCCCGCCTCGGGGACTTTCGAGGTGATGTCGGCCGCAGGGGAGGAACGAATATCCGGCCTGTTCGCGTACACGCTGGAGCTCGGCGCCGACGATCTCGACGTGGACTTCACGACGCTGCTCGGCCAACCGGTGACGTTGACGATCGAGCACGAGAGCGCGGCGAAGGTCTACCGCAACGGCATCGTCGTGCGCCTGACGCAGCGGCTCGACGAGGCCGGGCAAATCGTCTACCTCATGGAACTGGCGCCGTGGGCATGGGCGCTGACGCTCGGCACCGACTGCCGGATATTCCAGAACAAGACGACGCCGCAGATCATCGAACAGATCTTCGGCGACTACGGCCGCACCGATTTCCGGAACAGCCTGAGCGGCACCTACTCGCCCCGTGAATATTGCGTGCAGTACAACGAGACGCATTTCGCGTTCGTCTCGCGGCTGATGGAGGACGAAGGGATCTTCTATTTCTTCGAGCACGAGGACGGAAAGCACACGATGGTGCTGGCCGACGACGCGGACGCCTTCAAGGATTGCCCCGGTCTTTCCACGGCGGTGAAGTATCTGCGATTCGGCTCCGACTGGTCGGAGCACGACGGTGTGAACGCCTGCCTGCTGCAGGAGCAGGTGGTCAGCTCCGGCTACCAGACGTCCGACTACAATTTCGAGACGCCGGAGACGGATCTGCTGGTGACCGTGCAGGGGAGCTCGACGGCGGGGGGCGGCGGCACGACGATCTACGAGTATGCGGGCGTTCACATGACGAAGGACGTCGGCGAGGCACGCTCGAAGCTGCGGATCGAGGAGGCGGAGGTGCCGTTGAAATCCACCAGGGGGCGCGCCAACGTCAGGAATTTCCTGGCCGGCGGAAAGTTCACGCTGAAGGAACATTATCGCGCCGATGCGAACACGTCGTACGTGCTGCGGTCGTTGAATTTCAGGGTGGTGCAGGACCGATACATGACGGAGTTCGAGGCGTTCCCCGCATCGGCAACGTTTCGTCCGCCGCGCCTGACGCCGCGCCCGCGCGTGCATGGCTACCAGACCGCCAAGGTGGTCGGGAAGTCCGGCGAGGAGATCTGGACCGACAAGTACGGCCGTGTGAAGGTGAGCTTCCCGTGGGACACGCGCAGCACCGACGACGAGAACAGCTCCTGCTGGATCCGCGTCGCGCAGCCCTGGGCCGGAAAGGCCTGGGGGACGCTTTCGATACCGCGCATCGGCACCGAGGCGATCATCAGTTTTCTCGACGGAGATCCCGACCGGCCGCTCATCACCGGCACCGTCTTCAACGCCGTGCAGACGGTTCCCTACACGCTGCCGGATGAGAGCACGAAGACGACGATCAAGACCAATTCCTCGAAGGGTGGCGGCGGGTTCAACGAGATCCGCTTCGAGGACAAGAAGGGATCCGAGCAGATCTTCATCCACGGCGAGAAGGATCTGGACCAATACATCAAAAACGATGCGCGCGAGCACTACGGCAACGAGCATCACCTGACGATCGTGAAGAACTCGTACGAGAAGGTGAGCGGCGAGCGGCACACGACCGTGGTGAAGGACGAACTGGTGAAGATCGACGGCGGCCGCAGCACGACGATCGCCAAGGACGACACGGCGAAAATCGACGGAGCGCGCAACGCGACCATCGCGAAGGACGACGCGGCGAAGGTGGGCGGCGCGTTCAATCTGGACGTCACCGGCGATCACAGCCAGAAGTCCGGCGGCACGCTCTCGATGAACGCCGCGATGAACATCTACGAGAAGTCCGGGATGAGCCACGGAGTGGAGGCCGGGCAGGAGATCCATCTGAAGGGGGGGATGAACGTGGTGATCGAGGCCGGGATGACCGTCACGCTCAAGGCCGGCGGCGGCTTCATCGTGGTGGGTCCGGCGGGGGTGACGATCAGCGGCACGCCGGTGATGATCAACAGCGGCGGATCGGCCGGCGCGGGGGGAGGATGTTCGCCCAAGGATCCGGCCGCGCCCGGCGACCCGACCGCGCCGACGGACCCGACCGACGCAGCGGCGATTTGACGGCCGGCACTGCAGTCCAGCGGCGCCGTGCCTGAATTGGACAATACAACCATCGATACCACAGAGGAGTGAGGTTCCATGACCAATCAGCACCATCTCGTTCGGTTGGGCCGGAGTTCCGGCGACGCGGCGGCGGACAGTTCGTCCGGTCCCGTGATTACCAACACCCCGCCCTTGCCGATCATCAATTTCGATGCGATGGGGGGAGCGGCGCCCGGTCTGCCGAGCACCCCGGATGAGATCCCCGCGGCCGACGCGGTGGTGATCACCTGGGCCGAGGCCGAGTGGGCCGCGATGGAGCATGTCTTCGTGAGCGGCAACGAGGAGATGCCCTACAGCGCGCGCGCGACGAGCTCCTGGCC
>CAZJYH010000224.1:1388-7669 GCA_964549365.1 uncultured Alphaproteobacteria bacterium | reverse complement strand
GCCGGCCGAGTCCGTGATGAAGACGCAGAGCGCGCCGTAGGACTCCATCAGCTTCGCCTGCCGGACCAGCTCGGCGGTCGGGATCATGTGCGCCATCATCAGGAAGCCCACCGTGTCGAAGCCCATCTCACGCGCGGTGGCAATGTGCTGCGCGGCGATGTCCGCCTCGGTGCAGTGCGTGGCGATGCGGATCGTGTCGACGCCCGCCTCGCGCGCCATGTGCATGTCCTCGATCGTCCCGATGCCCGGAAGCAGCAGCGCCACCAGCTTCGCGTGCGTCAGCTCCGCCTTCACCGCGCGGAGGTACTCCACTTCCGTATGCGCGGAGAAGCCGTAGTTGAACGAGTTACCGTTCAGGCCGTCGCCGTGCGACACCTCGATCAGATCCACGCGCGCCTCATCGAGCTTGCGCGCGATCGCCGTCATCTGATCGACCGTGTACTGATGCGCCAGCGCGTGCATGCCGTCGCGCAGCGTGACGTCGTTGATGATGATCTTCTTCTCGGGAGAAAGGGCCATTGATGCGTCCGTAGCGTCTGGAACACGAAAAAGGGGCGCGAGAAGTCGCGCCCCGTACAGGCGGATGCGCCGTGTGTTTCGATCGGCGCATTATACACAAACGCAACGGACCGCGGAGCACGCCGGGCCGGTCGAGACGCCTCAATCCACCACGAACCGCCCCATCCCGATCACGCGATCGAGCAGGTTCCGCGCCTCGAACATGTACGCGCCGCTCGGCATGCCGGCGCGGTCGAAGGCCACCTCGCGTGCCTCATCGGCCTTCAACGTCCGCACCAGGCGGCCGTCCGCCGTGTAGATGTGCACCGAGAAGCAGCCTTCGCCGATCCCGCCCAGACGGATGCGCGCCTGAGCGCGCACCGGATTGGGAACCACTTCAACACCGCCGGTCAGCGCCTCGATCCCGTACGCCGTCCCCGCCGCGGTGCTGAGCCGCAGATTGTCGACGCTGAGATAGCAGCACTTGCCGTCGCTGTTCACATCGCAGAAGCCGCTGTCCGAGGAGATGATCACCATCGTGATCGAGTCCGGCATGACGCCCGGCATACGGTCGACGATGTCCAGCGTGAAGGGGGTGTAGACATCGACGGCCGGAAGCGCCGCGCGGCCGAGCGCAACGGTGTCGTAGGCCCTGCGCTCCTGATTCCAGCGCTTCAGCATCACCTTCACGATGCCCGAATCGCTCCGGCCACTGTTGTTCCCGGGCTCGTACAGATAATATCCCGTCATTCGCACCGGCTTGTTCGCGACCGGCATCCCCTCGTTGCCGTACGAGATCCAGGAGTGGGAGCCCTTGCCGAGCACCACCGATCCCTTGCCGTAGTAGTACCAGTTCCACACCCGCACCGCATACGTTCCGCTCTGCGCGCGATCGGTCCGTGTCGAGCCGAACCCATCGGCGGCCCAGCCGACCGGCCGTATCGTCGACGTGTCCGGGCCGTTCGGCTCCCACGTCTCGAAGTCGCCGTTGATCGCCTGCGCTCGCAACATCGACGGAGCGGCCGGCAGCACGAACGCCGCCGCAAGCATGAGTGATGCGAGAAGTCTGGATATCCTGTTCATCATCTGCCTCCGCAGTATCGGGTCATCAAAGATTACGCCCGTAACCTACGACATCACCGAACGGGGACGGCAGGACATTCGCACGTTTGAACGGCACAAGGAATGGGGCCTTCGCGTTCATCGCGGCGTTGCGGTGGGATCGTGTTGGACGCTCGACGCTGGACACTACGACGCTCGTTAAGAGTTGCGGGGCGGGGGAGGTTATGGGTTATGCGTGTGGAACTCTGCACGTTGAACTTTGAACGCTGAACTTCGAACGCTGAACTTTGCACGCTTCTCGCTGCCCGCATGCTCACCGCTCCTCGATCACCGTCACCTCGATCGGCGCGGCCAGACGGCGGGGGCCGGGGAAAGCGGAGGCGGTCTCGTCCAGCGGCTGTGGTTCATGCCGCGCCTCCAGGGCGGCGAGATGTTTCCCCTCGCGCGCGCACTCCTGCCGCAGACGCGCCTCCACGTAGGCAAGGCGCCGCCCCGTCTCGGCTCGCTGCACCGCGGCGTCGCGATCCGACGCGCCGCGCCCCCAGATGCGCGGGGCCACCTCGATGCGCGCATCGCGCCCCACCTCGGCCACGATCGCGGTGATCGACCGGTCGGTCTCCTCCGTCGACGTGTCGGCCAGCAGGTGGCGGCTCACCGTCCGGTCCGCGTACATCCCTCCCGCCGTGGCGCGCGCCGTGTCGACCATCACCGGCAACGTGTCGCGCGCAAGCGCCAGCGCGCCGGTGGAGTCCTCCACAACCAGCTCGGCCGTGAGCCCGGGCGTGGCGCCGGCCCTGTCGAAATCGCGCAGCACCATACCGGCATCGATCGTCCCCTCCGGCTCGCCGCCGTCGGAACGGAGCATGCCGATCTGCCGCCCGTTGTGCATCACGCTGGCGTGCCATGAGCGAAGGCCGGCAGCGGCCGTGATCGTCGGCAACAGCATCACCGGCGGCGTATCCACCGACTCCTCGATCCACTCCGTGACGATCGGCGCGGTCACCTCGCGCGAGGCCGAGGCGATGGAGACCACGCGATCCCCCTCCCCCGCCGCGCCGGATACGGGAACCACACGCATGCGCGAGCGATCGACGCCCCATGTATCGGCCAGGTAATCGCGCACCGCCTCGGCGCGCGCCTTCGCGAAGCGCTTCGGCTCATCCGGCGCGGCCGAACCGGTGATCGTGATCGCCGCCGAGGGCTCCGCCGCCATTCGCATCCCGATGATGTTCAGCCCGTGCCGATACACGTCGGCGACGTTTGCGCCGGCAAGCGTCTGGATCGTGAACGACGCCCGCGTTGCGCCGGTGTAGCCCGCGTAATGTTCCGGCAGCGCCGCCGAGTTCGGCGCGAAGTAGAGCACCGGCACCAGCGGCAGGAACATCCGATGCAGCGTGCGGCGCGAGCTGAGCATGAACGTATCGGCACGACGGCCGGCCGGGTCCTGACTGAACAATTCCACCCGTGCATGCAGCGCGGGTGGAATCGGTGGGGTGATCGTGTCGTGAAGGATCTCGGCACCGGCCGGCGGCGTTGCCGGTGGCGGAGCAACCGGCGTTGGCGGCGTTGGCGGCGGCGGTATCAATTCGCCGTTGGTGGAGCCGAAGATCACCCCCAGCCCCACGCCCGCCGAGCCGATCGCGCCGACGGCGTCACGCGAGAACTTGAGGTCGTTCACCTCGACGTTGGAGTACGCCACCGCGGCGCGCACCTGTGCCGACGGCACCAGTGCCAGCCCGGGCGTGAGAGGCAACTCCAGCGAGGCTCGCAGCGAAAGTCCGCCCATGGCCACGATGACGTTCGGATCGGCCGAGCTCTCACGGCTCCAGTAGCGCGAGCCGTCCGAGAAGATCGCCGTGTCGGGGCTGATCAGTTCCTCGGAGATGTGGTAGCTCGGCAGAAAGCCGATGCTCGCATGCGGGCCGATCTCCAGCCGCACCACATCGCCCGCCTGGATGTACAGACCGAGCTGTCCCTGAATCTCGCGATAGTGCGCATCGAACGCCGGGCGCACAAGCCGCTCCTCCGTCTGGTCCGAGGCCCAGTTCCAGACGCGTTCATATCCGCGCGCATCGAGCCGCAGATCGGTGACGCCGTAGGCCCACGTCGTCGACAGGCCGAAGCCGTTGCCGAAGAGCTTCGGCAGGATCAGCGTCAGCCCGGCGGACTTCGTCGTGACCTCGCTGGTGAGATCCGTGTAGCGGCTGAGCCAGTTGGCCGGCACCGCAAAACCGTAATCGTACCCGACGCCGAACATCACCGCCGCCCCCGGAAGCCTGCGCTCCTGTGCGCTCGCGCCCATTGCCGCTGCGGCAATCAATGCCGCGGTCATGATCATCAGACCCTTCCATTCGAGCTGTTTCATCGTTGGCCTTCCTTGATTCTTGCGTACTATTTTTGCCTGGTCTTTCCTGATCACACCGCGCGGCGTGCTTGTTTGGTCCGGATAGGCTTCAGACAAACGGGAGCTCGAAAGCCTGACCGCGATCCCGTCGACAAAAATATTCGCGGCCCGGGTCAGGCCCATCGCATCACGATTGTCATACTCCGCCGATGCACAGCGCGCGGCAACGGAGCATCATGATTCAATTGTCGATCGCGATACCGGCCGGCATTCTACCGAAAGCAGACGTGGCGGCACACACCAACGGACACACGGCCGACGGCGACGCGCTCGCGTTCCGGCGTTTCATCGCCGGCGACGACGCGGCGTTCGTGCAGCTGTTCAACACGCACAACAACCGGCTCTACTCCTACTGCACGAACATCGTGCACGATGCGGACGCCGCGGAGGACATCACGCAGGAGATGTGGATGCGCGTGCTGCGCATGCGCGGCGAGTCGCGCGAGGTGAGCAATCCCGCCGGGCTCTTCGTCACCATCGTGCGCAATCTCTCCTTCAACTATCTCGCGCGGCACCGGCGGCAATCGGGATTGGAGACGCTGGGCGAATCGATGCCCGCACCGGACCACGAACGCACCGTCGAGGAGGAGATGGTGCTGCTCGCGCTGGAGCGACTCTCGTTCGACCATCGCGAGGTGTTGATCCTGAGCGTCTACAGCGGCTATACGCTGGAGGAGATCGCCGTCATGCTCGGCAAGTCGCGCGAGGCGATCTGGAAGCGGGCGTCGCGCGCGCGGGCGCAGTTGAGCAAGCTGGTGATGGAGATGCTGGAGAACGAGCGGCGAACCATGCGCCGCACCGACGACGCCACCGTAGCCGAGGCAGGAGCACACCATGAATGATCGAATCCGACGTGAGATGGCCGAACGCTACGTGCACGGCACGATGAGCGACGCCGAACGCACGGCGCTGGAGCAGTTGCTGGCGAGCGACGAACGCCTGCGGATGATGGTACAGGCCGAGCGCACCGTCGACGTCGCGTTCGCGCGCGGCGCCCAGGGAGCCGCACGAGCGCTCACCGCGGAGCATGCCGCCACACGCGCCGCCGTGATGGCGACCCTCGCGAACCCGACCCCCGGCCCGGTGGGCATACCGCCGACCGTCGGCGCACCGACCATCGGCGCACCTCACGCTCTCGGCGGCGGAGCGGGAATGTCGTTCGCCGCGAAGATCATCATCGCCTCGATCGTCGGCGTCGGAGGCCTCGTGGGGGGATATCTCGCGCTGCGGGAGACGGATGATGACCGGCGCACCGCGCCGACGCGCGTCGAGGCCCCCGCCGAACGTCCGGCCGTCGCTCCCGGCATCGCTCCGCCGGCCGCGAACGCCGCGGCGGAGAGGCCCGTCGAGCCGGCACAGCCGACCGAGAACACCCAGCCCGCCGAGGCCGCACAACCGGCCGAGACGGCGCAGCGGCCGGACGCACGCACGCTCCCTGAACGGACTCCACGCGCCGTGGTGCCGGCGAACGCCGCGGCATCGAAGGAGCATGCCGAGAAACAGACGGCGACCGTACCGACCGAACGGGCCGCCCCCGTTCCGCCTCCGGCGCAGCCGCGTGTCGTCATCAAGCGGACCGAACCGCGCGTCACGGCCGACAGCAGCGTGCGCCTGAAGGTCACCATCCCGAAGGGGAGCGTTCCGCGGCGCTGAGCCGCGAGCGGACGCGCGAGCGTGACGAGATGTGGCCGCCCTTTGGGGAGTGTCTCCGTTTGCATGGATGGCCGGTGGTCACACCCGAATAGGCAGCACCTACGGCGCCTGAAATCTGGTGGTCAACGCGGCACTATACATAGGTCGCGTCTCCGACGCTCGGGTCGGACGCTCTCTCAGCCGCGGAGCGGCGGCCTATCTATAGCAACCGGCGCCTCCTTCCATCAACCACGCCGCAGAGCGGCGGCCTGATCAAGAAGGCAGTACGCATGTCGGCCCGGGCTCATTGCTCAAACTGAGACACTACCACGCGGGGCTATCGATGATCGGTCGCGTCTCCGACGCTCGGGTCGGACGCTCTCTCAGCCGCAAAGCGGCGGCCTATCTATAGCAACCGGCGCCTCCTTCCATCAACCACGCCGCAGAGCGGCGGCCTGATCAAGAAGGCAGTACGCATGTCGGCCGGGGTTCGTTGCTCAAACTGAGACACTACCACCCTTTGCGTGATGCGGCGCAGTGGCTATCTTGGGGCCGTTTCGGTTGTCCCGTTTGCGGACGATACGTCCGCCGCGGGGGTCGCGGAGTACAACTCCGCGACAACACACAATCGATCCGGTCCCGTAGTTCAGTTGGATAGAACGCCCCGATTCCAATCGGGGATGTC
>CAZJYH010000224.1:0-1288 GCA_964549365.1 uncultured Alphaproteobacteria bacterium | reverse complement strand
GCAGGTTCGTACGGTTTTTGACAATCCGGTCCCGTAGTTCAGTTGGATAGAACGCCCCGATTCCAATCGGGGATGTCGCAGGTTCGTACGGTTTTTGACAATCCGGTCCCGTAGTTCAGTTGGATAGAACGCAAGTTTCCTAAACTTGATGTCGCAGGTTCGAGTCCTGCCGGGGCCGCTTCTTCCCCACTTCCAAACTTCATGTCACCGAGACTCGGTCAGGGTCGGGACGGCACACTTCCACGAAATTCATCGATGTTCAAGACACTGTGCGGTGAGAGCTCGGGTAGAAGGACCCGAGCACTGCAACCACCCGCTGGAATAGGCGTCCCGGGCTTGAGTCAAGCACTACATCACTGTCCTTCCCGGATGAGCCGTCTGTGACACATCGGGCTCACTCCCCCTTTTTTCCGGCGCCTGCATGGCACCACCGACCCGCGGCATTGACGCATGATCGATGCGAACACACTCACTACCACTGCACCATACAACAAATGAGGACCTCACCGAGAGATTCAACAGTGAGGTCCTCATTTTTTTTGGGGAGATGACTATTTCTTCATCTCCAAGACCGGTATACAGCCTGTGTTGAACACTGTTCTACAGTGTGATGGATATCGGGTTACGGAATATCGAGACTGCAAACAGTCTGGCCGTCGTCGGCGCCGACAGCGACATCCAGAGATATGAGGAATCTGCCGTCGGCCCAGTTATTGGCACCATTGGGCAGAAGCTTCATGAGGTACGCCCCGGTAGGACCGGTTGCGGAAACGGTGTCGATGACGACCGATGCGCCGCCGGCGCCGACAACCGGGTTGCCGATCGTGAAGTTTCCCGCCACAACTCCGGCAACGCCGTTTCCATTTGCGTCGGTTATCGACAGCAGCACCGACGCCGTGTTCCGGTTGCCATTGGCGGCAAGTGACGGAGCCGTAACGGCGTCCATATACAGTCGAGCCATGGTCTTCTCCTTTATTGAAATGTGATGGTAAGGCGCCCGCTGCACCACGTGGATTCCCATGCGGCGCACGGGCAATGAAACAAACTCAGCTGAACAAAGTCAGCACGCAATCTCAGCATGCGATCAGACGAAAGCTACTGTTTATGCGGCGGCATCAAATCACTACGCAATATACGATAACCGGCCAGGTGACCGCAACAGTTTTCTGAACGTGCCTTGCCCCCAGCAGAATCACGTTCCGAGTTCCAAGTGCCAAGTTCAAAGTGCCGGGCGCCAAGCGCCAAGTTCAACGTGCCGGGCTCTTCGCGGTGGTTGTCGAGCGGCATG
>CAZJYH010000223.1:0-7747 GCA_964549365.1 uncultured Alphaproteobacteria bacterium | reverse complement strand
GCGGTACTTACGATCACCGATCTCCACATTCGCGTGCCACAGGATATTGGCGGTGGCAGGGAACGCCGCCCCCGCCTGATTCGCCTGGATGCGACCGATGACCTCGCGCGTGTCGTCCAGCGTCCACTTCAGCGTGCCGAGCTGCGGGTTGACCTGCGTGTTGCTGAAGTCCGCCACGACGACATCGGCCCACGCGAGCGGGTCGGCCGGGTCCGACGTACCCACCCACTTGCAGAGCACATGACCATCGGCCGTGACGGTGCCGTACGGGTCGACATTCCCTTGCCCGTCGCAGCAGCAGTTGATCTTGGTGCCGATCGGATAGAGGTACGGTGCCGGATCACCTCCCCCCATTGCAAATCCGACAGTGATGACCACCGCCGTCAGGGCCGTGACCGCAAGTGCGATGCTTCTTTTCCTCATGATGATTCTCCTGCAATTCTACACGATGTGTTGTTGATTGTTCGAATGCGAAATACCGTGGTGCCGTCCGTCCGTGTGTACGCCTTCAGCGAACTCACCGGGCATGGAGAATCGCTCGGCCGTAATCCGTGCATCACGCCGCTGCCGCGGCAGCCATGCGGATGCAGCGTTCAGAGCGCGCAGAATTCTCCTGCGTTGTTCCGGAGTCGGTTGTTATGGCGTTCGTCGGGGGGCGATCGCCGACACAATGGGGGATAGATCGGATGTGGGGGGCCGTCCCGAAGATCGACGGCTGTCTGCGTTCCCGATTCGAACCGGGTGCGCAGTGCCATGTCGAGTGAACATGACGGCATGATTGAACAGGGGATATTGCAATTCGAATCCGGGCGAAACTTCTTCCGGATTGCTCTTCTTACCCCCGGCCGATTCAGCGAATCGTCTCGTACATAATGGAACCCGAGGGGGAGTTGCGGCGGGGCGGACGATCAGCGGTCATCGGCGCCGATCCGAGACCCGCGTACGGACAAGTACCCAATCATGTACTGGTGCCTGATGGCCTGTGCCCGGTAGCTTGAAGGCGCATGTGCAGCGTACCGGATCGATCCGGTACGAATCCGCACATGCGCTTGCATCCTCCGTTCTGCCACCCCGTTTGCCTCGATCGCGCGCATTTCGTATCGGCCACCAGACCCATCGGACGGTTTGAGGAGTCATGAGGAGTCGATGCTCGATCGGTGACGTGTTGCCCCACGTCTTGCCGGTGTGTGACTCGATCGCATCGTGGTTGAATGCACGGGATGGGCAAGCCCATATCAATGCAGCACAATCACCAGGAGATGAAATCATGACGAACTCATTGACGGCATGGACTCGCCGGTTCCATGCGCTGGTTGCCGTGGTTGCCGTACTTGCCGGGGCCACCGCTCACGCACAACAATTCGAGGCGGCCTTCGGCGGCACGGCCATCGACGTCTCCGACGGGGGTGTTCTGAGCACCGCCGACGGCGGCGCAATCACCGTGGGTCGCGCGCAGAGCTTCCACAATCCGGCCAACGAATACGATGTGTACGTCGTCAAAAGCGATCGCTGCGGGGTGCTGCAGTGGTCACGCACGTACGACTTCGGCGGTTGGGATTTCGGTCGGAAGATTCGATCTGCCACCGACGGCGGATACCTGATCGTCGGCTCCACGGAGAACACGCGTGGGTGTCACCAGAGTGACATCCTTCTGATGAAGATCGACGCCAACGGCAATGCGCTCTGGTCGCGTACGTACGGCGGCGACGGCGACGACAACGGTTATGACGTGGCGATCTTTCCGGGTGGTACACGCTACGTCGTGGTGGGAAGCACGACGAGCTACGGGGCAGGGGGGAAGGACGCGTTCGTGATGGTGACGGACAACGTTGGAGTGCCCACGTGGGGGCGGGCGATGGGGAGTACAGGGGATGACTACTTCTACGGCTGCTTGACGACCGGCGCCGGGTTGGGAGAGATCGTGGCCGTCGGCGGCACCGACAGCTACGGCGGCAATATTAATGTGTACGGAGCGCGGCTCGACGCCGGCACCGGAGCGACCATCTGGACGGCCAGCTACGGAGGCGGTTCCGACGAGGTCGGGTACAGCGTGATTCTGGGTCCGGGCGTTCCCGCCGATTACGTGATCGCCGGCTACACCAACAGCGGCACGGGAACCTATGTCAATCAGTCGCTGATCCTGCGATTGCTCGACAACGGCGGTGTTGTTGCCGCACATCATTACGGTGCGAACAACTCCGACGATGATTTCCGCGAGATCCGGTACGATGCGCCGCGCGGTCAGTACTGGGCTGTCGGGACGCTCGGGGCGCTTCGCGGCGGCGATCTGTACCTGGCGCGCATCAACGCAACCACCTACGCACGTCAGATCGATCTTGCGTACGGCGGCAACCTCAACGAGCAGGGGTGGTCATGCGCGCTGGTGACCTCAATCACGCCGCCACACGTGCTCGCGGCCGGCTTCGCGCAATCCTTCGGTTTCGGCACCTTCGATGCCTATCTCATCCGTACGAACAATGCCGGACTGGTCGGCTGCACCGAGGTTAGCCCGCTTGTCGCCGACGGCGTGCAGAACATCGGACGCGGGGACGCTCCCACGTGCGACAACTTCGTGCGCGTCAGCTGCAAGGTATCGCCGGTGGTCGCGAGCAACACCAACGGCGTCCGCTTCTGCCCGACATGTCCGCCGGCCGGTGGGGCGCAGACGAAGGGGCGCGAGGAATCGATTTCACCGGTACGCCCCGATGTCGTGCCGCAAATACGCGAACGGCATATCGAGAACCGATAGCGGTACCGGCGATGGGCGGCCGGCTCGTTCGCATCCGCGCTTAAACGAAGCAAGTGACCGGCTTCATCGGGTCCGTCCCGAAGAAGTCGCTCACTTGTATTCTTCACCGTATTACGTCGGTTCGACGGCCGCAACCCGATTCTGCTCCCGGTGTGCGTCAACGTTCGCCGATGTGTACGCTACCGAAGGCCGCCGGAGCCTGCGGCCCGGACCACCCGTCCCCGGGGGGTGTCCAGCGACTCGAGATCGGCCGAATCGACCAGGTTGAACGTGGTGTCCGCGGTCGAGGACGGCCGGTTCGTATCGGTATTCCTTACGCGATCGACTCCTTCTCCGCATGTGCCGCGGAGATGATCGCATGCACGAATCCGGTGTAGGCGTCGCGCATCGGCAATTCCATATCGGTGCGCAGGCGCCGCCGTATTGCCGAGGCTTCCTCACCGCTCATCGGATTGACAGCGCGTTTCTCGTATCTCTCCCAATACAGCCCCACGCCGCGGCGTTGCCAGGCCGGGAGGTCGTTGAAGTTGATCCCCGCGTCGAACAGTAGCTCGTTCTTCCGTGCAGTGGACATCCCTTCCAAGGTGGCGGATGCCTGCCGTGCCGTCTCCCCACGCGAGCGGAGCAGCCAGTAGCAGTGTGCGCTCAATGCGTTGCGGTGGGCATCCTCGTGACGCCATCGGAAGTATTGTGCAAGCAGATCAATGGTCGGTATCTGGCAGACCCGTGCGTCGAAGGCCGCCACGTCGCCGAGCAACAGCGAGAACTTCGCACTTGCGATCCCGGCGAGCACCGAGTTCAGTTTGCGTTCCTTGCGGGCGAAGGTTCCCTCGTCGCGGTGGAGTGCCAGGGATATCTCGTCGCTCTGCGTGTACGCGTACACCACGTTCAATCCGGATTCCATCAACCGCAGCGTGGTGGCGATCATATGGTCGCGGAACCGCGCGTCGAACGGGCGTTCGAACGGATGTGTTTCCTTCGTCAGCTTGGTAAAGCCGCGCCCATCCAGACGCACCACAACGTACAGGCCCGGCAGCACGCAGTGGTCGTGCGCGGTCTCGAACACCCGCATCGTCGTCTCGAGCTCATCGAATCTCATCGCGCCACTCCTCGATGGTCCATTTTCCCTGTTCGTCAAAGCGCACAAAATAAAGAGCATCAAAGCCCTCATCCATCGACGGCAGTTCGAGCCGCGCATGC
This sequence comes from uncultured Alphaproteobacteria bacterium, assembly GCA_964549365.1. Classification (GTDB taxonomy): domain Bacteria; phylum Bacteroidota; class Ignavibacteria; order OLB7; family OLB7; genus JAFDZV01. The sequence goes on along the minus strand of CAZJYH010000223.1, from coordinate 3,798 downwards.
GTCGCGCGAATACCCTGCACGGGGATGCGTTCGGTCCCTTCGCGTTGCTCGTTGCGTGCCACGGAGTCCGTCAGCGCCGATCGGAAGTAGTAGCCGACCACACGATAGCGGGCATCATGCGCGATGCCGACGTATCGCGCCCGGTCGGCGCGCGTCGGGTTCGTGTTGTCCACCACGAACGGCTGGCCTGTCTCCAGGCATGCCGCGAGCATCCGTTGCTCACGGTGTCGCGTGCGGAGCAGATCCAGGCTGATCCTGACGTGTGTGCGGAAGAATCGATCGCGGTACAGCGTCGATTTCCCGCTTGCCTGAATGCCGATGAAAATGATCGCTTCCATCCCGTGTCCCTCGATGACGGCGTCGGTTGTGCCGAGTTCGCGGATGCTCCGCTCATGCCGATTGGCATGCGATGCCCGTTGCCGGCCTGAATGCGCACGGCATTCCGTCGGCTACAAACGCCGCGCGTGCCCGCCGATATCGTTCAACGGGCACGCGCGCGAACTTCATGCAGGCGACGCACTCGAGCCTGCCGTCGATTTGTGAACTACAGCACGATCAATCGCTCCGATACCTGCTCTCCTTCCACCGAACGCAGCACCACCATGTACGCGCCGGCCGACACGTCACCGAGCTGTACGCTCATCGAATGCTCCCCGGCAACCATCGGCGCAGAGGTCACGAGGCTGCGCACCAGCTCCCCGCGGATGCTGTACAACGAGGCTCCCACCGTGCGGGGATGCTCGAGATAGTAGCGCACCGTCACCAAGCCGTTCGCCGGGTTCGGCGACACGTTCAGGCTGCGGAGCGCTCCGGAGGATTGTTTGCAGTAGTCCAGCAGCGACGGCTCGCCGGTCATTCGCCAGCACACCTCGCGCGGTGGGAGATTACACTCCACAACGTCCGCGATGGCGTTCAGTTCCTCCTGCAATCCCGTTCGATATCGGGCCGGCAGCGCCGCCACGAACTCGGCGGTCGGATAGAACCAGAGCACGATGTCGGCGCCGCGACGCTTCGTGCTGCCGATGATCGGCGCATCGCCGAGACGCATGTGCACCGGCACGAGAATGCGCGCGGGGTTCGCGTGGTCCAACCCGTAGGCGCCGCTCCCCATGTCGTCCGTCGCGATCGCCCGCGACAACGCGTTGACCATCGGCCCGATCGAACGCCGGGCGGAGTCCATGATCGGCGAACGGTTGAACGAGTTCAGCATCGATGTGCTCATGTGTGCGTCGTGCACGTAGGAGTTCAGCGCGATGATCGGCGCGATGCGTGAGTAGTTGCTCACGCGTTCCCACCTGTGCTTGTACGTGGTGAGGCCGAACGTGTCGATCGTCAGATGCTTGCGAACGATGCCGCTCGATACGGTGGTGTCCATCCCCATCTGCGCGAACCGGACGCGGTCCTGCGGCGTAGCAAGCGTATAATATTCCTCGCCGAACGTCTCGATGCCCCCGTCGACGAACGTCACGCCGAGCGCCTTCAGTTCATCCGGGCGCAGTTCCAGCATGTGCATCGTCACCGAGCCCATCTGTCGGGTAACGTGTGCCTCGCTGTTGCCGTTCGCCATGCGATGCGCGAGCAACGGCGGGGCGGCCGGGCGGCTCGGCTGTAGGAGCGTTGCACTGCTTGCCGATTCCGTCGAATCCTTCACGGATGTCGACAGGGGCGTGCGCCGGTCACGGGCGCGGGCTGCTTCCGGGTTCTGTCGTGAATTGCTCGCCACCTGGGGATGCAAAGGCCGCGTTCTCGCGGCGCGGGCGTTTGCGTCGGTCCGTGCCGCCGGGTGCCGCGTGGCGGTGTGCGCGGGTTGAGCGACCTGCGGTGCGGTGATCGCGGGGGTCGCGCGAACGGCCGCGGAGGGGAGTGCTGCGTTCGGTGAGGTGGTTGCGGGCCTGGAGGCAACCGGCGCGTTCGCCGACGGACGCAGCGAAGCGGTCGTTCCGTCGGTCGGGCGCGACTCCGGCCACAGCAGCCACGTCGCGATCAATGCCACGACTATCGTGCCGCCGGCCAGTCCAAGCCGCGATGTCCAGGCCGTCGCGGTGCGTGCGTCCGGGAGCGGCTCGGAGATGATCGCCTGGATCTCCTGCGGCGTCAACGACTCCGCCGGCGTGCTCTCGCGGAGCAGGTCGAAGAGTTGGCCATAGGTTCGGTCCGATCGGTTCATTGCTCCATCCCCAGTTCGGTTGGCAGTACACGTTCGATCGTCGTCATGGGTGCATCGGCACCGATTCCGTTCTGCGCAGCCCGTCGTCCCGGTTCGGCCGGTTCGGGTGCCGTCGGCGGCGGCGGTTCGTCCACGCCCAGCAGCGCGGCAAGGCGTTTTCGTGCGCGCGCCAGGCGAACACGGACGGCCACCAGCGTTCCCCCCTGCACTTCGCGAACTTCAGCGGTGGAAAATCCGGCGATCTCGAAGAGGAGCACGGCCTCGCGCTGCTTCAGCGGCAGCCGCTCCAGTGCATCGAGCAACAGACCGATATCTGCCGCGACGTCGGCCGAGGGAGTGGGATCGTGAAGGAGCGCCGCATCCACCGAGTCGAGATCGGTTGCATATCCTCTCGATGTGCGCCGACGTGCCACGCGCGTCGCGATCGTGAAGAGGAAGCTGAGAAACGCTTCGTCGTTACGCAGCGTGTCGAATCGTTGAAACGCGATCAGAACCGTCTCGCTCACGATATCCTTCGCGCGTTCCGCATCGCGAGTCATGGCACGCACGAACCGCTGCAGACGCGGCTGCGCGGGCAGAAAGAGCGCCAGGAATCGTCGTTGTTTCTCGGTCTGCGCGTTCACGGTAGATAGCACCTCTCGGTTCGACGCGGCAATTGGAGCCGGAATCATGCATGCCCGTGGGCTCGGCTGCCCATCGAGCGATCGACGCCGGACTCCTGACATCGACAGAGGATCCCGACGGACCTGCCGCCGGGATCCTCCACGAATGTACGTATGCCGACGATGCCATCACCTGTGCGGCGTCGAATGTCCCGATCCGGATGCCTTCGGCGCGGTGGCCGGGGCCGGTGCGGTTGCGGGCTTGACCGAGCTCGACGGCTGCGCCAATGCCGGCGCCTGACCTGCCGCCGAGGGCTGGGTCATCGTGCCGCTGAGCGAGACGTCAAACGTCGGCATCTCCGCGTTCGAGGTCTTGATCTTGAGCACACCGTACAGGCTGGTTGCCTCCTTCGGCGTTACATGCGCCACAAGCGAGAACTCCTCGCCCGGCTTCAGCGTCTTCGGCGCGGTCATGTCGAACCGAACCGAGATGTTGCCGCCGTCGGCAAGCGTCGGGACCTCGAAGGTGATCGGCGCGTCGCTGGTGTTCTTGATCGTCATCGGCGAGGAGGCGGTCTCGACGCCCTTGCTTGCGTTGGTGACGAGCATGTACTGCATCGGCGTGCAGGTGATGGCGCGGCGCACATCGGCCTTCAGATGCAGGACGCGCGACGGTCCCGTGGAATCGTTGGAAGTGATCGTCACGACCTTGTCGACCGGGCCTGAACGCTGCGAAACGTCCAGCGTGATGCTGATCTTCCCGATCTCGCCAGGTGCCAGCAGGTTCTTGTCGATCGGGGCGGCGGTGCAGCCGCAACCGGGGCGCACGTCGCTGATCTTCAACTCCTGGTCCCCCACATTCTTCAGTTCGACCACCGTGGTGAGCTTCCCCGGCGCAACGGTACCCCAATCGTGGGTTTCACCGCCGACGATTTCCATCTTCGGCTGCGCAAACGCCGTGGCGCCGGCAACGAACGCGAGAGCAACGGCGGCAATGCCGCTGCGAATCATCAAACGACCGTTCATCGT